>JAFPWQ010000016.1 GCA_017394925.1 Synergistaceae bacterium | reverse complement strand
TGATGCTGATAAACTTCATGAACTCGGAATCATTGACGGAGATATACACAGAAAGATTAATGCGCTCATTGAGATTAAAGACGAGGCTGTGAATGAAGAATATGATTCTGAAATGTCCTGTGAGAGATTGCTTGTTACGGCAGAAGAATTATGCAGATGGTTCATGAATGAGAAAGGAGAAAGCAAATTTAGTTTTCTCGCTGACCTTTTCCCAGACTCGAATCCGATTCCGCCTCTTGCTGATCTCGCAGTGTACGGACGTGAGGCAGAAGAAAATTTATTCCCAAATACGCGGTATTCTTTAATCTGTCTGGGTGATATTGAAGAATCAATCGTTGAGTTCCTGCTTAACATGAAGGACATAGATTCAGATCCTCATGAAGATGACCAGAACGAAAGAATTAATATTCTCTATCAGAAAGACATAATCAGCAAAGAGAATAAAGATATACTGCATGATTTAAGAATGGCAAGAAACAGCGCAGTACACAGCCGCTATAATTCCTACGAAGAGGGAAAAAGGCTCATTGATGAATCGATTCCGTTATGCGAATGGCTGTTCAGACTCATAATGTCGCCGGGAAATTTCATCAGGGGAATAATCAGCCGCGTAAACGATGAGAGTTTAGACGTTAAAGCCGGAAGGATTCAATGCATTGTTGAACGTGAAGAGATACCCGAAAGCAATGAATCTCTCAGTGAAAGATACCATGAAGGAGAAAAGCGAATCTTCAAGATAAAAGATTCACAGGGAGAAATAATTAAACTCAGCATAAAAGAAGTATATACGGATCCGTGGTTCAACATTGCAAAACGCTATGAGAAATACAAGATCGGGCAGATACTCAACGTGAAAGTTACGAGGCTCACTGAGTACATGGGAGCTATCGTTGAAATCATCGGCCCTCTTGAGGTAACAGAAGCAAGAATCCCAAAATCAGAATACGGCACAGCAAATGTATATATCGGTCATGATGTGAAAGCAGCCGTAAAATGGTTCAGTCCGACAACTTACCCGTATATGATTCTCTCAGTTAAAGATGTCCCGGTTGAAAAAGACTTCGTGAGCATGTGTGCAGATTCATCACCTGAAGAGATAAGCGAAAAAATTTCAGAAGGCGTTGACGTGAACGAAAGAAATCATAACGGAATGACTGCGTTAATGAATGCGGCCATGCATAATGATAATCCCGAAGTGATTCATGTTCTCATTGAGGCAGGAGCAAAAGTTAATGCGAAAAACATGAACAGCAGCGGAAATACGGCTCTTATCTTCGCGGCCATGTATAACTCTCCTGAAGTTGTGAAGGCTCTTATTGAAAGCGGAGCGGACATTACAGTTACGAATTCAGAAGGCATGACGGCATATGATTACGCATTGAATAAAGAGCGAATGAAAGACTCAGACGTAATTAACATGCTGGAAGTCAGAAAGCCTTTAACGCATGATGAATTTCTTGAACTCTGCAAAAATAGTTCTCATGATGAAATTCTTGACGCTCTTAATGACCCAGAACTTGATGTAAATTCACCTGACGATAACGGCAGAAATCCTTTAATGCTCGCGTGTATCTCTAATAATGCGGATGTCATAAGTGCATTGATTCAGAAGACAGAAGATATAAATATTGCAGATAAAACCGGCAATACAGCTCTGATGTTTGCATGTGATTCTAATAATGCTGATGCCGTTAATGCTCTGCTTGATTCAAATGCAGATATAACGCTGAAGAATCAAAACGGATTCACTGCAATGGATTTTGCTATGCACAATGATAAACTCAAAGGTACAGAAATAATTCCGCGTCTGATGGCTAAACCGTCAGATGAAAGATTCATAGAGTTATGCAGGACAGGAAATGCAGATATAATCAAAGCCGCAATAAATGCCGGAGCTAATCTGAAAGCAAGAGATTCAGAATTAAACACTGCATTAATGAACGCAATCGATGCCCGCAATCATGATGCCGTAAAAATTCTGCTCGGCCATGAGATTGAAATTAACGCACAGAACACGGACGGCAATAACGCATTGATTCTCTCAGTCATGAATAACGATTCAGAAGTATTAAGCGCACTGCTCCATAAGAATCCCGAACTTGATGACGCAAATAAAAAAGGACGTACAGCCTTAATGACAGCCGCAGAAATAAGTATTCCAGAAATGATAAGTCTGTTAATAGATCTGGGTTCGGATTTGAATCACGCTGATACACACGGCAATACAGCACTGATGATTGCACTGGAACGTGAAGATGAAGACGCAATGAATACGATTCTTGAATACGGAGCTGACGCAGATATTCAGAATGACACAGGATATAACGCTCTGATGATGGCGGCAAGAACAAAAAGTGTTGATGTTGTGAGCAGGTTAATCGAAATAACTTCGGACATAAACGCAAAGAATCAAGACGGAGATACAGCACTGACTCTTGCGGCGGTGTTCAATAATGCAGATGTCGTGAATGCACTTCTTGATGCCGGAGCAGATGTAAACGCTCAGAATAAAAACGGAACTACGGCGTTAATGGCCGCACTGTATAACTCTTTTGATTCTGAAAACGTAATCAGGGCTATTCTGATGAGAAGACCAGACTTGAATCTCAAAAATGCAATGGAACGCACAGCTTTTGAAATAGCGATTCACAAACCCAATCTTGCAGGCTCAAAGACTTTAATTTTTCTGCTTAAGGGAGAATTTCTGAAGTTATGCGGTTCAGGCAGTGAAGAAGATATTTCGCTGGCAATTGACGCAGGAGCAGATATTCACGCAATGAATAAATCACAGGCAACGGGCTTAATGTTCGCATCACAGAAGAAT
This sequence comes from Synergistaceae bacterium, assembly GCA_017394925.1. GTDB lineage: Bacteria > Synergistota > Synergistia > Synergistales > Aminobacteriaceae > JAFUXM01. Next base: position 7,080 of record JAFPWQ010000016.1, on the reverse strand, counting down.
ACCGCCGGAGCTGCTGAGATTCTCATTGATGCAGGCTCAGACATTGATGCTCAGGACATTAACGGTAACACGGCATTAATTTATGCGGCCTCATATAATAATGATGATGTTGCAGATGTTCTGATTGAGAGAGGCGCGAATGTGAACATCATAAATCATTCGGGGCATAAGGCACTGAGTTATGCATTGAGGAATTACAGACTCAAAGACACGGAAGCATTAAGGAAATTAAAAGAACTGACGCATAATTGATTTCTTGACATAAAATTTGCTTTGAGGTATTTATCTTGCGTATTAAGACATGCATTAAGATATGCATTAAGTCATGAAGGAAGGAAAAATTTTTCACGATGCCTATAACAGATCTGCTTGAAAGGAATTCAAAGCTCTACGGAAATGAAATTGCACTTGTAGAGATAAACCCGGAAGTTGAAGAGCCTATACGCGCGACATGGAAAGAGTACGCACTGATTCAGCCGACATCATCGAAGCCCTACAGACGGGAAATAACATGGGAAGTGTTTGACGAGAAAGCAAACAGGGTTGCGAATTTGCTTTTATCTCGCGGCGTAAAGAAAGGCCAGAAGGTTGCGATTCTCTTAATGAACTGTCTTGAATGGCTGCCGATTTACTTCGGGATTCTGAAGACAGGAGCAATTGCAGTCCCGTTGAATTTCCGTTACTCATCAGAAGAAATTGAATACTGCGTAAAACTTGCTGACGTTGATATTTTATTTTTCGGTCCTGAGTTCATCGGGAGAGTCGAAAATACAGTGCTTGCTCTCGGAGAAAATTATTTATTATTCTTCGTTGGGAATAACACACCTTCATTTGCTGAGAGCTATAACGATGCCGTGAATAACTGTTCATCGAATGCCCCGAAAATTTTAATCGAAGATTCAGACGAGGCCGCGATATATTTTTCGTCAGGCACGACAGGATTCCCGAAAGCGATTCTTCACAATCACACAGCATTAATGCAGTCCGCAAAAATGGAGGCCATGCATCACGAGACAACACACGAAGATGTATTCTTATGCATTCCGCCTCTTTACCACACAGGAGCAAAAATGCACTGGTTCGGTTCGCTTTACACAGGAAGCCGGGCAGTTATACTCAAAGGGACATCACCGAAGGCTATTCTTGATGTCGTTTCATGGGAGCACTGCACAATCGTATGGCTTTTAGTCCCGTGGTGCCAGGATATATTAACAGCATTAGACAGAGGAGACTTAAAGCTCGAAGGCAGGCACTTATCGCAATGGCGGTTAATGCACATAGGAGCGCAGCCTGTACCGCCTTCACTGATTCGTCATTGGCTTGATTATTTCCCGAATCATAAATACGATACGAATTACGGTCTCTCAGAATCAACCGGGCCGGGCTGTGTTCATCTCGGAATGGAAAATATTCACAAGGTCGGTGCAATCGGTGTACCTGGTTACGGCTGGGAATTGAAAATCGTTGATGACAAAGGCGAGAATGTCAGACAGGGCGAAACGGGCGAATTATGCGTGAAAGGTCCGGGCGTAATGTTATGCTACTATCACAATCCCGGCGCAACTCATGAAGTTCTCAAAGACGGCTGGCTCTTCACCGGCGACATGGCCATGATGGACGAAGACGGATTCGTTTATCTTGTTGACCGCAAGAAGGACGTTGTTATTATGGGCGGCGAAAATATTTATCCTGTTCAGATTGAAAATTTCCTGACTGCACACCCGAAAGTACATGACGTTGCTGTGATTGGTCTTCCTGATTCAAGACTTGGCGAAATTCCTGCGGCAATCATTCAGGTCAAGAAGGGCATGACGTGCACAGCAGAAGAAATTGACAGATTTTGTCTTGACCTGCCGAGATATAAACGCCCCAAGAAAATTATTTTTGCAGATGTACCAAGAAATCCAACGGGTAAAATCGAGAAGCCTAAACTCAGAAAGATATACGCACAGGGAAGCAGCTTTTACACTGCGGAGAAAGAATAATATACATGCTGTTTTATGATATAGGGCAGCACAAAACCCATTGATGAAATGAGGTTACGAAATGTATATGGTCAATAATATATGTTACGCCGGTAAACTGGAAGATGAGATAAAGATAACGAATGCTAAGCCCTTAATGGGAGGTATGATGCTCATCACATTTTCGACAGGTGAGAAGCGTTTATTTGATACAACTCTTCTTGACGGAGAAGCATTTAAGCCCCTTGCAGATGAAAAAGTTTTCAGCAATCCTGTTTTATTTCACGGCATTCTCACATGGAACAACGGAGAAATAGATATTGCGCCCGAAAAAGTTTATCAGGAAAGTTACGCCTATGAGGGCAAAGCAGTATAAGGAGCATAAGACATGTACCCTACGTTAATACAGTTCGGGAGTTTCCGAATCGATACGTACAGTGTAATCTGGTTTATCGCATTATCACTTGCAATAATCTGGAGCATAAAGAGACTGGCATTATATGAACTTGATGAAGACGAATCACGGCGCATAATGGCAGTATCATTTTTATTCATGATTCTCGGTGCCATGACTCTAGAACACATTCACGATATACCTTTATATATAGCTAATCCGTCATCAATGCCCTCACTCACAAACTGGGGGTTAAGTGAATTCGGAGCAGTACTCGGAGCATTTATCGCTGCGTTCATTCAGTGCATGTTCAGCAAAAAGATTTCATTCATAAAGTTATGCGATGCTGCGATAATTCCTGCAATGCTCTCAATCGTGATTGGCCGCTGGGGATGTTTTCTCAACGGCTGCTGTGTAGGACTGCCGACAAAATTTTTCATGGCCGTACATTTTCCGTTTGATAGTGCCGGAGTTATGCGTCATCCTGTGCAGATATATTATTCAGTGATTGCATTCGTGATCGTGATTATTTTGCTTTATGCTGAGAAAAAAATTCTGCCTGTCCAGAAAAAGAATAAAAATTATTATTCAGTGATTGCGCCTCTGGGAATAATTTTATATGCACTGATGAGATTCGCAATTGTGCCTGTCAGAGATGAAGATTCAATCTGGGTAGTGCTTAGTGATGCGGCTACATATCAGGTATTAGCATGTGTATTTCCGTTAGTGTGCATATGGCTGATGTATAGTTTAGTCAGACTAAAGGCTGATAGTTCATATAAGTAAAACGAGGCATGAAGTAAAATCATTGAGGGTCTAAAATAACACGCCGTGAAAAAAAATTAATGGAGGTAAATATTATGACAAGAAAAATATTTTTAGCATTCACTCTCGCATTGTCGTTAATTCTTGCATGTTCAGTGAGTTCATTTGCGGCATTTTCGAATCAGAATAACCCGATAATAGGAATAGTGAAAGAGTCATCTATTGCGGTTGTGAATATTGACGTTGAGAAAGTAACAAGACGTTCTGTTTCACCGTTCCCGTTTGATGATGATCCGTTCTTCAGGCATTTCTTCGGTGATTCATTCAAAGATTTCACTCGTTCAGTTCCCATGAAAGGCAGAGGCTCAGGTTTTATCGTAACAAAGGACGGCCAGATATTAACGAACAATCATGTAGTTGACGGAGTAGATAAAATCACAGTCTCAGTTCTGCTCAAAGACGGAAGCAAGAAGACATATCCGGCGAAAGTTCTGGGCAATGACCCGACATATGATTTAGCCGTGATAAAGATTGAACCCGATGAAGATTTGCCCGTTCTTGAACTCGGAGATTCAGATGCAGTTGAAGTTGGCGAATGGGTTGTAGCTATTGGGAATCCCTACGGCTTTGAGCATTCAGTAACGGCAGGAGTAATAAGTGCCAAGAACAGAAGCATAAGAACTCAGGAAGTAAATTTTGATGATTTTCTGCAGACTGACGCGGCAATTAATCCGGGCAATTCAGGCGGGCCGTTGCTCAACATGGACGGAAAAGTCGTAGGCATTAACACGGCAATAATTCCTTATGCACAGGGATTAGGCTTCGCGATCCCCGTCAACAAAGCAAAAGAGATCATGAATGATTTAGTCTCATTCGGAAGAGTCAAACGCGGCTGGTTAGGCGTAAGCATAAGGGACATTAATAAACAGATTGCGAAGGCATACGGTGTTGAAGGTACAGAAGGCGCAATGATAAACGATGTCTTCAAGGGAGATCCTGCAGAGAAGGCCGGAATTAAGCGCGGCGATGTTGTGATTGAGCTTAACGGTGAGAAAATCAAAGATGCGAATTCATTCGTCCAGAAAGTAAGAACACTTGCGCCGAACTCGACAGCTAAACTCGTTATTATCCGTAAGGGCAAAAAGATGACGTTTAATATAAAACTTGGAGAGCGTCCGAACTCGGCAGACGGAAGACCTGAATCATCACGCAAAAACGATAAATCCGAAAATGATTTATCAGGCAGTGATGCATTGAAAGATTTCGGAATCTCAGAAGTAGCTTCAGTGAATGATTCACTCAGAAGACAATATAAAATTTCATCGTCAACCGAAGGATTAATCGTAACGAAAATAGACAGAAATTCACAGGCATCATCAGACGGAGAAGTCCGCGAGGGTGATTTGATTCTTGAAGTCAACGCGCAGGAAGTGAAGAGTCCTTCAGACCTGAAGAAAGCAGTAGGCAATGAAGACTCCGTTGTGCTTATGATTGAGCGTGAAGGTTCAACATACACAATCGTTATAAGCAGGCCGGAGAAAGAGTAACAACATACACGTATACACGCACAAATGCATACGGGATTCTCAATTAACTTAACGAGAGTCCCGTTTTTATTTCGCTATTTCATCTCGAAGCCGTGTAATTTTTTCCCCGTTCCGAATTCATAGCAGCTCTTGAAATTCCCTTCAACCATTTCGCGCACATCTTCGGCAGTATAAAATGCGGTGTGAGGAGAGAGAATCACATTCGGAAATGAACGCAGTATCGCGAGCTTATGGTTAATCATCACTTCACCCATGAGATCATAATAATATAATCCGTTCTCAAACTCTAAGACATCAAGCGCAGCCCCTCCGAGTTTCCCCGATTCGATGCCTTTGATTAATGCCTCAGAATCAATTAATTTTCCCCTCGCAGTGTTTATGATATACGCTCCTTCTTTCATCTTTGCGATGCTGTTCTCATTGATGATGTGATAATTTGCATCATTAGCGTTCATGTGAAGAGTAATGATGTCTGACTCTTTCAGAATCGTATCGAGGTCAACGTAACTTGCGAACTCTTTCACGCTCTCTTTCTCGTAAACATCATACGCAAGTATTCTGCACCCAAAGCCGGACAGATGTTTAATGACCGTCCCGCCGATTTTGCCCGTACCCATGACACCCACAGTGCATTGTGAGAAATCTCTTCCGAGTTTGTTCTTCAGCGAGTAATCTTGCAGTTCTGTACGCTTGAGAATATGCGCGAATCTTCTCACACTTGCGAGCATTAACATAATTGCATAGTCTGCTACACCTGTTGGAGTGTACGTAACGTTATCGACTTTCATGCCAAGTTCACGCGCAGCACTTAAATCAACATGGTCATAACCGATTGAACGCGTGAGAATATATTTCACTCCGACATCATGAAATGCCTTTAACACTTTTGCGGACATATCACACGGGGTGCAGCTCATGCCATCACAGCCTGAGGCAAGCGAAATATTTTTATCGTTCGGGTATTCGGTCGTATATGTGAAATTGATTCCGTATTTTTCTTTCATTTCGTGGCAGTAAATTAATTCGTCATATTCTCTGAGGGCATAAAAAATTATTTTCACTCTGTCAACATCTCCTGAAAAATTATTACTTTGAATATCTTGTGCTATTATCAAAGCTGTTGTAAACTTTTCAAATTTTAATATAGGGATATAAGATACAAAATAGTATAATCCTTTCGTGGTTAGACTTCCACGTAAATAAAAATGTGTAACACTATCAAATGCAATTCGGGGTAACACATGCCTCTCGCCGCAGCGTAGCACTTAGAGATACAAATCTCCGGACTGGGTGAACTATGACGGGTTCTATGAGAAAACGTGTACAGGTAACACAAAGTAATGTTGTGTCCTTCATTGGGCTATACAGTAGGGGCGAACTGGCCGCGCCCGTAAGAATAAGGATGCCTGCCTTAGCAGGTGGAGACTTAAAATTAAACTTCTTACTAACTTCATGCATTTAATCATGAAGAGGCTCAGACGCAGAATTATAAATTTTTATAAATACAGGGGGCTATATGAATTTGTCATCAGTTGCAGTTGTCGGTTCACTAAATATTGATCTCGTAATACGTGCACCGCATTGTCCCAGACAGGGCGAAACAGTAGTAGGAAATTCATTCGGCATGGCAGGAGGGGGAAAAGGATCAAATCAGGCATTAGCGGCGGCAAGACTGAACGCGAAATCCTACATGATAGGCTGTGTAGGAAATGACGATTTCGGCAGAAGATTACGCAATGTCCTGAATGATAACGGAGTAGACTGCTCACATCTTGAGACACGGAGAGAAGCAGCAACAGGAACGGCAGTAATAACAGTAACAGATGAAGGAGAAAGTTCAATAGTAATAACGCAGGGAGCAAATTCACTTTTAGATTCGAGTGCAATAATCAGCGCAAAAAATATTTTTGAAGTGTCAGACTGTGCATTGTTCCAGATGGAAAGCCCTGCAGGAACCGTAGTATCAGGATTGAAACTCGCAAAGCAGACAGGGTGCAAAACATTTCTTTCTGCAGAACCGCCGTTTTCACTTCCAAATGAAGTATGGAAAAGCATAGACTATTTGATTCTTAACGAGAAGGCACTGAGTTTTTATGCGGGCACTTCTGATTCTCATTCAATAACAGAAATGGCTCTTGAAGTTCAGCGCAGGGGAGTACGTGTACTTGTAGTAACGCAGAGTTCAAAAGGCGGAATGATATTCACGATTGACGGCGAACATTTTTCTTTTGATTCATTTAATATTCGTGCAGTCGACAACACCGGCGCACGTGATGCATTATGTGCGGGCTTATGTGTCGGACTGAGTGAGGGAATGCCCATAAAAGCGGCGGCAAGATTCGGTTATGCGTGCGGAGCTCTTGCATGTACGAAGATAGGAGCGCATCCGTCATTGCCCTGGCGGCATCAG
>JAFPWQ010000127.1 GCA_017394925.1 Synergistaceae bacterium | reverse complement strand
GAGGATGAAGAATAATCATGTTTGATGCACTGAAAGAAAAATTATCGGCGGTATTCTCAAAATTAAGCAGTAAGGGCAAATTATCAGAAGCAGATGTAGATAATGCACTGCGTGAAGTTCGGCGTTCACTGCTTGAGGCAGATGTAGATTTCCGTGTGGCCAAAGACTTAATCGCAAAGATTCGTGAGCGTGCAGTGAGTCTTGAAGTTCTCGAATCAATTTCAGCGAATGACCGAATAGCTACGATAGTCTACGAAGAGTTAACCGCCTTAATGGGAAAAAGTGCGCCTCTGATTATTTCACCCAAACCTCCGACAGTGATACTCATGGCCGGACTTCAGGGTTCAGGAAAAACAACAAGCACGGTCAAGCTCGCAAGATATATCAAGAGTTCGCACAGTCCGTTAGTAGTTGCATGTGATTTGCGGAGACCTGCGGCAGTCGAACAGTTAAGAGTTCTTGCTGAAGGTGCAAAGGTTGCGTTCTATGGACCTGATAAAGATAACGCTGATGTCTTAGCTGTAGTGCGCGGAGCTTTGAAGTACGCTGAAGGCCACATGAATGACGTAATAATTCTCGATACTGCCGGACGGCTGCATGTTGACGAAGAGCTTATGAATGAGCTTAAGAGCATAGCAGAAGTTCTACCTCCTCATGAGAAATTATTAGTCGTAGATTCAATGATGGGTCAGGAAGCGGTGAACGTAGCGAAGAGTTTTCACGAGTTACTTAACCTTACGGGCTTAATTCTCACGAAGCTAGACGGTGATTCACGCGGAGGCTGTGCACTCGCAGTACGTGCAGTAACAGGAGTGCCGGTAAAGTTTGCGGGCGTTGGTGAAAACACTGATGCATTAGAACTCTTTGATCCTCAGAGAATGGCCGGTCGTATCATGGGAATGGGAGATATTCAGGGTCTTGTTGAAAAAGTCAAAGCTGCAGGGATAACGGAACAGGAAATTAAGACCACACCCGGAAAATTAGGTAAGCAGTTTAATCTTGAGATGTTATTGACTCAGTTTGAGCAGTTAGAGAAGATGGGACCTCTTGAGAAACTTGCAGGAATGATACCGGGCTTCAGCAAATTAAATTTCAGGTCAGAAGATGTTGATGCAGGTGCGATAAAGCGCAATAAGGCAATAATCCAGTCAATGACACCTGAAGAGAGACGCAATCCGAAAATAATCAAAGGCTCAAGACGCAGGCGCATTGCAACGGGATCAGGGACATCTGTACAAATGGTAAATCAGCTGCTTGCTCAGTATGAACAGATGAAGAAGATGTTTAAATCGTTTTCAGGTTCAGGAGGGAGCAGAAGGTTAAAATCGCTGTTTGGTTTTGGACGTTAACATCAAAAATATCTACAGGAGGTGCAAAGACAAGAATGGCGGTAAAGATTCGTTTGTCGCGTCAGGGCAGAAAAAAAGCTCCGTTTTACAGACTTGTTGTAGCAGATGAACGTTCCCCGAGGGACGGAAAATTCATAGAGCTAATCGGTACGTATAATCCTATGACAGATCCGGCATCTGTTACGATAAACGAGGAGCGTGCCTTATACTGGCTGAAGAATGGTGCATTACCTTCAGACACGGCGCGCGGGCTTTTAAAGAAGCAGGGAATCTGGGATAAGTTTAAGGCCGGGAAAGCAGAGTAAATTTTGCATGACCCATTTTTAGCAGTTTTTTCAGCAGTAAAAAAAACAAAATATCAATTTCATCGTAGACCGCGAACAAAACAGGAGGTGCCACTTTAATGGTCAATTACAAAGAGCTTGTAGAGTTTATCGTCAAACACCTTGTTACGCAGCCTGATTCAGTAGGCGTTGAAAGCAGTGAGGAAGACGGTGGGAGCAAAATCCTGATTCGGGTTGCCCATGAGGACGTGGGGAGAGTAATCGGTAAGAGGGGAGCAACGATCAACGCTATCCGGCTGTTGGCCAAAGCGGCAGCAGTGAAGGCCGGAGAGAGAGTTGATGTTGATATTGTCGAGGATTAAGAGGGCGAAATATTAACGTAAGCATAATAACGGCATTCCCGGAAATGTTTGATAATTTTTTGCATGTCAGCATTCCGGGGCGTGCTGTAACAGGAGGACTTATCAGCGCAGATATAATAAACTTCCGTGATTTCGGCAAGGGAAATTATAAGCAGCTTGACGATTACGCTTTTGGTTCGGGCGGAATGTTATTCGCAGCTCCGCAGTTGAAAGCAGCATTAGATTCGGCAGTAAAGAATCACGAATCATTAAAGCCTTTTGTAATATATCCTTCACCGCAGGGAGCATTAATCACTCAGGAGATAATCGAGACGTTATCGCATAAAGAACACGTGATAATAATCTGCGGGCATTACGAAGGCATTGACGAGAGATTCACAGAACGCTATGTAGATTTAGAAGTCTCAGTAGGAGATTGCGTTTTAACCGGCGGAGAGATACCTGCAATGATGATAATAGACTCAATGTCGCGTTTAGTGCCCGGTGTTGTGGGGAAGAGCAAAGCAGTAATAGAAGACTCGTTTTATCGCGGAATGCTTGATAACCCGAATTACACGAGGCCGGCCATGTGGGAAGGTCTTGAAGTTCCCGAAGTATTATTATCTGGGAATGCAGGAGAGATAACTCACTGGCGCAGGAGAGTCGCATCACAGCGGACATTAACGCGCAGGCCTGATTTAATTTCACGGGCATCAATCCGCGAATATCTTTCGGACAGCGTGAACATTGCAGTTATGATTGAGAGTGAAAGCGAAAATGCGAATCTTGACGGGCTTTATGAACTCTCACGCGCTTATGACTTAGGCAGGCCGTATATCATTGCGGGTAATCATGAATTGAGAACATCAATGAAAGCTAAATATCCTGAGGCAAAAATCTTGGGAAGTATTAAGAGAATGTGTGAAGAGAAAGAGAATTTGCTTGTGATAAAAGTATTCGCAGGTGCAAGAGTGAATTCAAATCACAGTCTTGAGATTAAGCGTATGTGCCTTGAGCATGACGGAGAAATATTATTTTTATTCGCAGAGAACGAAAAAAAACTTGAAGTGCTTAATGGCATATCGGGATATATTTACGGAAGAGATATAAATATCCCATTGAATATAAAGATAGGGATTGCGCTGGATAAGTTTTTGGGAAAGCGTTAGACAACAGGAGGCTACCAGAATTGAACGCAGTAGATTTAGTGCAGAAGAAGTACTACAGAGCAGAGGCACTGCCTGATTTCAGACCGGGCGACACTCTGAGGGTACACGTAAAGATTAAGGAAGGAACGCGCGAACGTATACAGGTCTTTGAGGGCATAGTGATAGCGAAACAGCACGGAGGACTTGATGAGACGTTCACGGTCAGGAAGATTTCAAACGGCGTAGGTGTCGAAAGAATTTTCCCGGTACATTGCCCGTCAATTGACAAAGTTGAAGTAACTCGTCAGGGCAAAGTGAGAAGAGCTAAGCTGTATTATCTCAGGAAGCTCAGCGGTAAGGCAGCGAGAATCAAAGAACGCAGAAAGTTCAATTAGAATCTATCAGAACATTTTCCCCTGTGAATTACGGCAGGGGATTTTTTTATTGCCTTCATTCATTAAACGTTAAGCGCATCTGATACCACTTTGCTCCGCCGTGATTTGATTCGCTTATTCCCTCATTCACGAATCCTAATTTTGCATAATAATGAATCATTTTCTCTTTGCATGTTAAGACCAGGCCATGACGATTTTGTTCTTTTGCATCATCAATCATGCACCGCAATAATTTTTCTGCATGTCCTTTTCGCCTGTATTCAGGAATAGTATTCACACCGAAAATCATCTGCCATTTTCCTGATTCATTATGCATCTCTGCACGTGCATACATTTCATCGCTTAAATATCTTTCATCACTGACTAGGCCGTCAACGAAAGCAATTAATTTATCATCATCGAACATTAACCAGAAATGTTTTGCGTAATGCTTTAATCTCTCATTGAACTGTTCAAGTGTGGCAGCTTCTGATTCAGGGAAGCATTCTGATTCTACATTTGCGATTGCATCAGCGTCATTAATATCTGCTCTGCGTATTAACATTCGTTTCATCTCCTTTGAATGTGAGTATGATTCTATATCACCGTGAATGACTTGCAAAATCGCTTGTTTTCGCATATAATGCCCTTCGTTGCTTAAAGATTGGGGATATAGCTCAGTTGGGAGAGCGCTTGAATGGCATTCAAGAGGTCAGGGGTTCGAATCCCCTTATCTCCACCAGATAAACCCACGACT
>JAFPWQ010000126.1 GCA_017394925.1 Synergistaceae bacterium | reverse complement strand
AAGCGATGTATTATGTGCCGCAGATATTTTCGGAATCTCTGACATAACGAATATCGGCATGGATTATGACGAAGAGAATCAGAAAGGCCATGCATCAGCCGGAGCAACTGAAGCACTCTGGGCATTAGGCACTCCCACATTCGGAGGCAAGGACGGCGGAGTTCTCGCTCACCCCGAAGAGTCAGCATACGCAAGCCCGATTACTTACGTTGAGAAGAACAAAGATAACTTAGTCCCGATGTTACTCATGCACGGAACAGCCGACACTTTAGTTTCGCCCGGACAGACGGATATATTATTCCAGGCACTGAAAGCTAAAGGTGCTGACGTTGAACGCTATGTAGTAAATAATGCTGCACACGGCGGACCTTACTGGGTTCAGGAGCCTGTGATGAAAGTTATGGTTGATTTCTTTGACAAATACCTGAAGAAATAATAAGTGTGAGTGAATTCTGCCTCTTCTGGATTCATCTGGAGGAGGCATTTTTTATTTCCAGTATGAATTTTTCAATATGTTTCATCTGTTTTAATTGAACGAGGCATTTTATTTTGCGTATAAGATTTTCATGATGTCTTTTTCTGCTTTACCTGAATGATGCATTTTTTATTTCGCGTATAAGATTTTCAATTAGCGTTATGCTCCCTGAGTCCTTCATTCCTTCTGCCTGTCTGAACATAGAATAAAGTCTGTCTTCCTGTGAACGCGTGAGTATGTCTTCAAGCTCAATAATGCCTGCTCTGAGTTCCTGAAGTCTTGATAATATATCTGCCCTCGCGTTATGCCTGTTCTCTTTGCTTAACGTGAATGCCTTCAGTGATGCGCCTCTCACAATTAAATTCAAATCGAATTCCGGCTGTATATCCGGCGATATTCCTGCAAAAATTTTTCGCACTAACGGAACATTGCATGAGCCTCCTGTCATGATTATCTTCACTGGCTTATGCACTCGCACTAACATATCAGCTGAATGTGTCAGACGCTTAACGGGAAAATATATCAGCCTCCCGAAATCATCACGCGTAATTGTTCTCTCATGCCACGTTAAACTCTCATGTTCGGATAATACGTGTTTAATTCTCATGGCCTCACGCAGAATATTCGCATCAACTGAATCAATCAGCCTCAAATCCGCAATGTATTCTGCAAGAACTCTGTCGAATGAATCGCCGCATACGTCATCAATAAATTCATTCGCAATGACTTCATCACGATTCAGAACAACGAACTCAGTTTTAGTTGCGCCCATATCACACACGAGAATTTTTTCGTCTTCGGGGACTGCAAGACACATTGCCTCATAACACGTAATAATCTCTGTTTCAGTGAACCCGTTGGACTTCGCAGAGAATAATATATCTTCGCGCTGTCTTCGTGAAAAATTTTCGGGGATCGCAATCACGCATGAAAATACCGGCTCATCAAAAAATATTTCAGCTTCTTCCCTGAGGGCGTTAATGTCAAAGCCTTCAGGTGAGGCAATAATTCTTGTGCTGATATTATCCGAATAAGCAAGTTTTGATGTCTTTGTTCCTGCGTCAATCCCTACGTATACATGCAAGTCTGCCATTTGAAGCCCCCTTCACTTTTGCATTCACAATCTCGTTGTCATTGCCTGTGCATACTGCCTCGATGTAATGCCGCGTATATCCCCTGCCGTTACTCTCAATCAGGACTTCAGCGTCAGAGTTCACGAATTGATTCACGTAGTCATCATAGAGTTCATGCCCCAGTGATATTGCCTGTGATGTTCTGTTTATCTTCACGTCATGATGAATCTGATTCGTCATTGAGGCTGCAATTGTGCCTTCACGCATCGAGTACGGGAATACATGAACGCGTCCGAATTTTGCGGCTCTCATTGTATCAAGTGTATGAATGAACGCATTATCTGATTCGCCAGGAAAACCAACAAGAATATCGCTTGAGATATGCAGGTCATCGCCCAGAACTGAACGCGCATTATCGCAGACCTTCACGAATTCATGAGCAGTATAGCCGCGTCTCATTGAGGCTAATATTTCGTCATCACCGCTCTGTAACGGAAGGTGCAGATGATGACAGAACGATTCACATTCGGATAATGCATCAAGAAGTTTATCGTCAAGACAGAAGGGTTCAAGTGAGCCTAAGCGTAAACGTCTGAGTTCATGTATCTTTGAGATCTCATGAATCAAATCTGCAAGCGATGAGTTAATATCATGGCCGTAAATTCCTAAATGTATCCCCGTAAGTATTATCTCGTTTATGCCGTTGTGAATTAATCTTTGAATCTCAGCGATAATATTTTCTTCTGGTCTGCTTACTGGTCTGCCTCTCAGAAACGGAATTATGCAGTACGTACAGAAATGATTACACCCGTCCTGAATCTTAATGAATGCTCTCGAATGCATAACGGGATAATTGATTGCAAGTTCTTCCCATTCCCATGAATTTATCTGCGTTCTCATGTCAATAAAATCTCTGCTGTCATTAAGCATATTCTCTATGATTTCAGGCAAGATATTTTTTCCACGATTACCCGCAAGAATATCAATTCCAAGTTCACGCGCTGTACTTTCATTCACATTCTGAGACCAGCACCCGCAGACTGCAAGTATTCCTTCATGGCCTAAAATGCGTCTTGTAAGGCGTATTAGCTTTCTGCATTTCGTATCTGCCTCCTGAGTTACTGAACACGTGATTCTTACTGCGGCATTGATTTT
>JAFPWQ010000015.1 GCA_017394925.1 Synergistaceae bacterium | reverse complement strand
TCAATCCAGTAATACACTTCAAATTCTAAAGCGTCATTGCCGAAATTCTTGAATATCACGTAAGGTGCCGGGTCTTTGAGAACTTTTGAATGTTCCTTCACAATGTCCATCAGCAATTTTTCAACTTCTCTGCTGTCTGAATCATATGACACTCCTACAGCTATCATATCGCGCTTCTTTGGGTCTGATTTCGTCCAGTTAGTTACGTTATTCTCAAGAAAATATCTGTTCGGGATAATCACATCAAAGCCGTCCCATGTTTTTACTGTCGTTGAACGCGAGCCAATATCCTGAACTGTTCCCTGTGTGCCTGCAACATCAACTATGTCATTCACTTTGAACGGACGCGAGAATATCACTATGAAGCCGCTGATAAAATTATTGAATATATTCTGCATTCCAAATCCTATACCGAGCGCAATAGCACCGCCCATGAACGCGAACGCCGTCAACGGAATCTTTACGATGTTTAATGCAATAAGGGCAAAAGTTATCCATAAGATATAGAATGTTATACGCTGAATCGCATTTATCGCCGTAACGCTGGTTTTTTCCCGTTTAAGCATTCTTCGCTTTATCCAGTTGCTGCCCAGTGAACTCAGGAAGAAACTTGAGAGAAATACAAGAACTGCTGTGATTAACTTGCTTACAGTTACTGAATATCCTTCGCCGTTCCATAATTCAGTGTTCAGGAAATTCATAACTGTCTCTTTGCTGAATGAGCTTACTTTTTCGGCAAGGCGCAATGTAGTTAAATTATCGTTTGCTTCATTGTACAGTCTGCGCTGATAGAACACTGCCTGCGGTATCACTGTCTCGTATCTGTCCACAATGTCAGAAATAACTTTACGTCTGTTGTTGATTATTCTGATAATAGTCTGCTTAATCTCTGCCGGAACATTTTCTGCCTCTGACTGAGACTCTGCGGAATTTATATCACGTATTGTTGACGCTTCCATTGAGCGCACACTGTCTAACTGACGCTGAAGTTCTGCTATTCTGGTTTGTGCATCATCGCGCATATTCCAGATTTCATTACCTGCAGCCTGATTATGGAACAGGTCATATCTTTTCTGCCAAACGTTTTGAATTTCACGCACAAAATTTGCTTCGTCATTCAGCATGTTTATCATGTATTCCCAGTAGGTTACGCGTGATCTCCTGTACATGAACATACTTGAATTATGCGTGAGTTTGCCTGTTAAATCAGCAGATGTGAGCGAATTTCTTACGCGTCTGAGTGCCGAATTTGCAGAATCAAGTGCCTTCCTTGCATCGCCCATTTCGGCGTTGATCGCTTTCAGTCTGGTATTAAGTGCATCAATATTTGACACTAACATTTCAGGTGTGAATAACAGTTTATCCTGAATATCCGCAAGCTGTCTTCTGAGCCTCTGAATAGTATTAACATCAGCATCAAAAATTCTTCGCTGTTCGAGTACCTGAAGACGCGTTAATGCCGCATTTATCCGTGCATTTTCGAGAGCAAGTATATGCAGGCGCGGACGTTCTATTGCCCCTTCTCCTTCCTGCGCGGCCTTCAGCTGTTTCTTAAGTACTGCTGCTTCTTCGAGTTCAAGTTTCAGCTTGCTTATCTTTGACTGCAGATAGAACACCTGAACATCAATTGTCCGTGATACTCTTGATATTTCCTGCCTCAGATTATCGCTCGTGTTTATATCCGGCGACTGTATATTCTGCAATGTCGATATGTCTATTGATGTAGTGTGCGGTATCGTCTGACCCTGAATGATTGCAATGTATGATGAATATGTCGTAATCATTTCCATGAGTAACTGCGAATAAGTCTGCTTCTGTTCATTAGTATAGCCCCATGCTGTTAAATCGCTGGATGCGCTTTCAGACATCGATGTGAGTTCATCAATCCTTCGCGACAGATCAGCACTTGCAAGAGTGAATCCTTCAAGCTCTTTCTCGACTAATACCCTGAGACGTGAAATATCTGCGCTGATTTCATTCTGCACACGCGTAACGTGATCTGCTGTGAGATCCTGAGTATCTGCTCCGAATGATCCTGTCTGCAATGACAGAATCAATATGAACGTCAGAACCGCGAATAATATTTTTCTCTTTGCGGCCATGAAAATAAATTCCTCCTTAATTATTAATGATTTAACGTGAAAAAATTTTTTGTGTGATTATAGAATCAAAATAAGATTTACAGCAACAATAAAATATTAAGCCATAAAATTACATTACAGATTATGGCAATAAATACCGAAGCTGATAACATATCCTTTCCTGCTTTTATTTCGGGGCGGTAATGCTCATCAATCAGATCAAATGCTTTTTCAACTGAACTGTTGATTAGTTCAAGGCACATCACAAAAAGCCATGCGATTATCATCACTGAAGACAAATTGAACGGTATATTAAGAAACATAATCAGCGCAGAGATCATAAAAAATACAGCGGCTTCACAGCGGAATGCCTGTTCATTTTTCAATGCATAGATCAGTCCGCTCAGTGAATACCGCGATGCATTCCAGAGACGCGAAAATATATTACTGTAACGCATGTACTCCCGTGTCTTTATCGTAAATGTATCCTTCAGGGATTCTTAATCTCGTAATGTCAAATGATTCGTTGATTATGCTTTTAGCAGGGTCATATTCTGGTGTCTCTATGCTCATGATGTCCAAAAGCGTGTGAATCATATCGTCCGTCATGTATGGCTTGTGAACGCTTGAGGCTATACGTCTTTCGAGTTCCGGATAAGACTGCGAAAATTCATCCGATACCCATATCATAAATGGAATCTCTACCGTACCTCTCGTCATAAATCCAACATGACCCAAAAAATTTACTTCGTCAAAAACTTCTTCGCCGTGATCTGAAATATAAATAACTACAGCATTCTTATTTTCAAAGCGTCTGATTATTTCATTAACTACATAATCGTTATATAGAACGGCATTGTCATATCTGGCGCGTATCTCTTTATTTGAATCAGAAATGACCTTCAGCTTTGTATGTTCCTGTTCATATGAAAATACAGAAAAATTTTCAGGGTATCTCTTATGATAATGAAAATGCGTTCCCAGTAAATGAATCAGGTAGAAATTTTTGCTGTGCTTAGTATTCAGAGTCTTATCCAGAATAGGCAGAAGTGCTTCGTCATATGCAGTGCCTCTGTACATGTCATCTTTTAATTTTTCTGTGAATTCCGCATAGTCGCACATTGAAGGGTAAAATCCTGTTACCTGCCATGCGGAAGCATTTTCCTGATTTGAGAGCCAGAAAGTATAATAGCTCGCTGATTTCAGAATACTAAACAGATTTGTGTATGTGAACCATTCATTCGGAGAATCTAACCGGCAGAATGTGAAAATCTTTTGCATCGAAAGCGCAGTTGTAGTATGAGGGCTTATTGTGTCATCGAAAATATATAATTTGCGTCCTGAAAGATTCGGATTAGTATTAAGCTCATAGCTATACAATGACATGTGATTTCTGGTTGTCGATTCGCCTAGTATGAATACAACGTAAGGTATAGTGCTCTTGTCAGAAGTCAGAATTACTTCAGGAGCTTCATCTGTCATTTTCTTAACGGCATTGATCCCATTGTAATATTTTACTGTGAGAAAACTTAAGCGGTACAATGACATAGAATTTATTATCCTAAAAATACCTCCTGCCCTGTTAAGCTCTCGTAAATAAGCAAATATACCCGTGCATAATAGACACAGAATCATGAATGCGCATAATGATTTACTCTTTCGTATTAATATAAAGATTCGGTGAATGAAATATATAATTAAAACAACAGCGGCGAAAAACAGGAAAATTTCAGGCTTCATTACATATGTCTGAATGAATTCAAAACTCTCTCTAAAGTTCGTGAGTGCGATTATTTCAAACATTATGTCATTAAGCGGCAAATTATATGAGTACAAAGTGAAAATATCCGCAATGAATGTAATTGCGCTTAATGTTATCAGGAATGCTTTAAAGGCAGTGAGAACAAATTTAACTTTACGGAAAAGAGCGTAAATCACAAAATCTGTTATAATAACCGTGAATGATACTATTGCAGTATCACATAAAAGTACCATGAGTTCAGCACGTGCAGAAAGAATATCTTTCAGAAATAAGCTGTAATTTACGTTTGAATCTGTTAGATTCAGAATTATCATCCAGAATATAAACAGGGATTCAGATTCCAGCCATTGTGAGAGAAATTGAATTAGAGTATTGCGTTGTGTCATTATATGACCTCTTTCATTTTGTATCAATTGGTTATGAATATAATTATATTGTGTTTATGGCAAAAAGCGATTCATCATGTTATCATCTCAAAATAATTTATTCAAGGGAGGCACAGCGTTTTGACTTCATTAGTATTAGTTGCCGCATTGATGATCTGCACGGCAGTGATTACATTCATACTCACTAACAGACGGGATAAGAATAGCAGACCTACAGCACAGGCCGTAAGAAGTGTCATTCTTGAGGGCATACAGAACGTCAGCGAACTTGCAACGGTGAAGAGCAGCTTTCAGTCTCAGATAGAATATTCATCGGAAAAAGAAAAATTTTTTGGTCTCGGCATTCCAGGCACACGCAGAAGATTCATGCTGCAATACAACGGGACGATTAAATGCGGCTGTGATTTAAAGAAAATTAAAGTTGTCTATGACGAAGGCAGGAACAGAGCAAAAGTTACTCTTCCAAGAAGTGAAGTGCTTGATATATACGCGGACTTCAACAGCATAAGAATGCATGATAATTCCGGGATTTTTACGAGTGTAAAGCCAGCGGACCAGAACACGGAGATAATCGCAGACCTTGAGCATGTCAAAAAAGAAAAAGTTGATGACGGTATGCTTGCACTCGCAGACAAGAACGTGAAAGAAATCGTTTCGTCTGTCTTAACGCCCATTGCATTGCGTACAGGAATTCAGACGGATATAGAATTCGATGACGAACATACGCTTGAAGCCGGAAGTAATTCGGGAAGTTCAAAACTTCAGCTTGAATCTGGAAAGTAAAAATTAATTTTCGCAAATAAAAATCCCCTGCCCAATTTCCGAGCGGGGGAATAATTTTTTTCTGGAATTCTTTTAACGCTTTGAGAACTGTCTCTTTCCTCTTGCGCCCTTCTGACCGAACTTTTTGCGTTCAACCATTCTCGGGTCTCTCGTTAAGAGTCCTTCTTTCTTGAGTGCAGGACGTAAATCTTCATTCATCTTGATTAACGCTCTTGCGATTCCGAGTTTAACCGCGCCTGCCTGACCAGTTAAGCCGCCGCCTGATGCATTCACAAAGACATCAACGCGTCCTTCAACACCTGCTGTTCTTAATGCATGATAGACCTGTGCTTGCCACACTAAACGCGGGAAATAATCTTCGACAGTGCGGTCGTTAATCTTAATCTCACCGTTGCCTGCACAAATTCTCACACGGGCTAATGCATTCTTTCTTCTGCCTGTTCCCCATACGTATTTATCTTCTGACATTCTGATTCATCTCCTCCCTGATTATATTTCAAGTGCTTCGGGATTCTGCGCTTCATGAGGGTGTGAAGGCCCTGCGTAAACTTTGAGCTTGCTTGCATATTTCAGTCTGTTACGAGGGAGCATTCCCTTCACGACATGATGAAATAATGCTTCGGGCTTAGTCTTCAGCAGAACTCCCCATGCAGTTGATTTATATCCGCCGGGATGACCTGAATGATAATGCCATGTAGACTGTGATGCTTTCTTTCCTGTCAGCTTCACTTTCTCCGCGTTGATTACGATGACATAATCGCCCGTATCAACATGAGGTGTATATGTAGGCTTGTTCTTGCCCGTGAGTATTCTTGAGATTACCGCCGCAAGACGACCTAAAGATCTGTCTTTGGCATCAATAACGTACCATTTTCTATTGACCTGACCGGGTTTTGCCAGGTATGAGCTGCTGCCCGTCATAGTTTAAATCTTCCTCCTGTGTATATTCATTCAGCGAACGGGGGCTTGTTCACATGAAAATTTATTTTATCGCAACAAGTCTGCTGTTTTCAAGTACACCGGGTAATCTTCCGCGTTTTGCTGCAGGTTTTCCGTTTACTTCTTTCAGGTCCATAGTCATGTCCATAGGCACGGCATGAGCGATATAACTTCCGACTCCGAAAATGTCAGCTCCTGCTTCAGAAAGCGTTTTTATTCTCGCGGGATTCAATCCGCCTGAGACAACTATTTTCACGTAGTCAAAGCCTTCATGATTGAGCCTGTAGCGCATTTCTTTTACGAGTTCAGCAGTAACTCCGCCTCTTTCACTGGGAGTATCAAGTCTCACAGCTCCGAGTTTACGCCCCATTGAACGCGCAAGTCTGAGAGCCTCTTCGCATTCATCATGAAACGTATCGACAAGAAACGTACGGCCTATTTCGGGAGGCAATGCAGAATCATATGCCTGTGCAAGTTTAAGCGTGTCGCCCATGATGAGAATCGCCGCATGAGGAACAGTCCCGGAAGGTTCACGACCGCATAACTTCGCGCCGAGTACACACGAAGCCGCAGTACAGCCTCCGAATTTCACGGCCATAGCTTCCATGACAGGAGCAATTGCCGGGTGTAAATGCCTTGCGCCGAATACGAGAACAGGTTTTCCTTCTGCAGCCTCGACGCATTCACGCGCCGCAGTTGCCCATGCACATGAACTTGAGAGTATGCCCAGTAACGTAGTCTCGTAGATTCCGAATGCACCATAAGGGCCTCGTATACGCATTACGACTTCTTTGGGTGAAAAGTATTCGCCTTCGGGTAATGCCTCGATTGAAACGGGTACATCTTTGAATAACGCGCGGATTTCATCGAGACCTGCGAACATTCCCGTTGTACGCGTAAATATCTCTGCTGTTACCGGCGTATCAAGCATATTCACAGAACGCAGTACATCTTTCGTGTTGATGAAATATATATCTGTCGTGAGGCCTGATTTAATTTCTTCGTGAGTCGCACTGAAAAAACGCTGATTATTTACATGAAGATCTGTAACTTCCTTAAGGGAATTAATCAATGTAATTATTCTCCTTCTTGTTATGCGCTATGTGTCAGCTGAGATATACGAGAAAGAATGAAGTTATCATGAAGACAACCGCAAGTCCGATTGTGATTTTCGTTAAGCCCGTGAACCTCTGCCACTGTCCTGAATCCGCCTGAGTCCCTCCTCCGAATACTCCCGAAAAGCCTCCCTGTTTGCGCTGCTGAAGAAGTATTACGATTATCATTAAGACAGCCGCGATGATATGCACGAGTGATAATAATACACGCATGAAAAAATTTTCTCCTTCTGTTTGAATTTTAAATTCATAGTCTGAATTCATGAATCATTATGTTAATTCGGGATTAGTATAATACATTGCAACTTTCTTTTACAAGATTGCGCAGGCAAAAACAAAGACCCCGTGATTGATTCACAGAGCCTTTTATTATTTCGATATATGGAGCGGATGACGGGATTCGAACCCGCAACATTCAGCTTGGGAAGCTGACGCTCTGCCGTTGAACTACATCCGCAATAGAGGTATTAACATGATTGTAAAAGATTTTAGCGCATGATTAATTTTTCCGCAACTTTTGAAAATTACTCTGCATACACTTTATATTAACGCTTTAGATTTATACATTATTCTTAGTAATAATTCAAAAGGAGAAAAATAAATGCGTTATGTTTTCATGATAATTTTTGTGCTTCAATGTCTGTCTTCCGTCTCAGTGTCAGCTTATTGCCTGCATTACAACCGCACAAAGCTATTCTCATCGCTTATTTTCGATTTGCTCACAGCTGCTTTCTTTTTATTTATACTATTTGATACAGATCCGGCAGAAGGAATTATTATTTTCCTGATTTACGCGGCACTAATTATATCTGGTCTTTGCTATTCTGTTTCAAGAATACATAATTGTCTGATGTGCATTATTTGCAGAAGGAGAGTTAAATTTTACAGTGAAATAAATAGCCGGAACGAAAATTATGTGCGTTTCCTTTTGTGCATTTCACCTAAAAAATTTCTTTCTGATAATAATGACGTCATTTTATTCAGAGATTCAGTTCACAATGAATTTCAATACGCTGTTGATGCTGTCAGAATTTACGAAGGAGAATTAAATTTAGTCCAGAGACTGAAAAATTGCTTTTAAGCTGAAAAGACAATAAAAAAAGCGGGGCTTGAAAACCCCTTTAATTTTCTGAACCCGTTATATTAAATCCATTCCGTAAGTCAGAACGAAGCGCGCAAGATCTTCACCAGCCAGAACGTAAACAGGCTTTCCAGTCTCATTTGACAATGATGATACTGCTTCCTCAATTGCGGTTGTACTCTTCGCTGTAGTTATGATTAATCCCGATGAAGCTCCGAAATATGATAAAGCTGTTTTGATCTGATCAGCGGCTTGTGTATTCCAGATTTCGCCCTCGTACGATTTTATTTGTACGACCATAAGCTCCTCACTTCCGAAATCTGCAATGCCATTCTTATAGCTAACGATTAAATCAGCTCCGTAATCTGATTTGAACCCTGAACCATTCTCTTTTACAGAAAGCACTCCGGGAACTTTCCTGAAGACTCCTGCAATGAAATGTTCCAGTGATTTACCGGGATAATTGCGCTGAATCTTCTTTGCAAACTCACTGAACACTTCATTAGCTTCTTTGACAAAAAAACTTTCTGCTGCTTCAGATTCAGTCTTAAGGCGGGCAAGAGAATCAAAAAATTCTTCTTCGCAATACATCTGCCAGTGTGAGCTCCGCGGCTTTAAACGCCTGCTGACCATAGGATGAACACGAGAATCATTACGGTTGAATGTGAAGACATCTTTAACTTTCAGGCAATGTCTGCCGTCAGTCTGTCCTGCCGGTAAATCTTTCTGGAAAAAATATCCTTCAACAACCTCTCCTGCAGTTACTTCTCCCCATTGCGGAACGTTGACATGAACTACATAATCACCGGGCTTAATCTGCAGCAGGAATTCTGCCTTAGCTCTTGCGTTTGATTCTTCTTTGCTGAGTTCTGACCATGATTTTTTCGTAAGAACATTGAGATCAAAACTTTCGTCATAGCTCCAGAAAAATCTCGAAATGCCATCGTTTACTAAAGAAGCATAAGCAAACTCAACTAATTCTTCAATAAGGACTCCTTCCTCAGAAGGGCCTCCATACACATATATAGCCAAGAATATCCCCTCTTTCAATTAATGTTTTTTTTTTGTTACATAATAATGCTTATTATAACATGCTGTTTAATATTTTATTTGCAAAATCTCTCACAAGATTCTTTAATTCGTCAGGCTCTATCACTTCAATATGAGGAGCACCAGACATAACCCATCTCGCAACTTCGTATAAATTCGGAACTTCTGCCGTTAAGATTATTCCTCCTTCATCACATTCTGAAATTTTCTGTGTCGGATGCCATTTAATTTCACGAAATGATTCTGCTAACGGTTCTGTGATTCGTACTCTGATGAAATTTTTCTCATAGCCGGGTATCACATGCCATGCAGATAACACATATTCATCCGTAAATCCTGATTCACCCGGCGGCATATACTTTTCATCTGAAATTGACGCGCTTATTATCCGGCTTACTCTGTGAATTCCGAGATTATTATATTTATGATTATATGAGGCCATGTACCACGCATTGCCCCGAAAATAAAAATCATATGGAGACAATAACCATTGTTTCGGCCTTCTCTCAGGTGCAGAATAAAGAATATTCACTGTCTTCTTCTCTTGTTTCGCATTAATGAGAGTGCTGAAGACTTCCGCGTCAACTTTTGCAGCGGGCGATAACATCATCGTTGAGTTCACAATTTCTGATCCGTGAGAAATTATTTCTTCGGGAATATATCTGCATAGCTTATCCCATAATGAACCTGCTGATTTCTTCAGGTGAGGCAGAAAATGCGCGGACATTCTCAAACCTGCAGTGAGTGATTCAATTTCGCTCTTCGTGATTCTGAGATTCAGCTCAAATATTCCGGCACTCTCCATAACATAATTTCTGTTATGCGAATCATATTTGATGTCTGCACCGTAAACTCCCCGAAGATAATATAAATCATTCTGCAATGTCCTGTTGCTGCTGTATTCACCGACTGAATATATTTCATCATGCGTGGCTCTCACTCTGGACTGCAAAAATGCCATTACCCTTGAAAGCCTGTCATGACGTATTGAAGTCATATCTTTTGGCATGAGTCATGATTCTCCGGCGAATATTTGAGAAACTCTTCTATCTTTTCGGCACAGCGTATAACGAACTCATTAAACTTTTTATTATCGCAGAGTTCAAACATTGCTTCGTTCGGATTATCGGGGTAAAAATTCGGCGAAATTCTGCTGTTATTCAGGCGGCAATATTCCCAGCCGAAGAAATTACCGCCAAATTTATCATTGCACTCATCTCCGCGAAATTCCTGCAGTCCTGCGAGAAAATTAACGAATTTTGCTTTATCTCTGACGGTAAAAAGATATGAAATATATGTATCAGACTGACTGCTGCCAAGACACACTACAGTATCCGGCAGTTTGTCATAGCGGTAAGTGATGGCACAATCGCGTTTTCCGGGAGCATAACATTCACGTTCATAGCCAAATGTTTTGAGCAGTCCGCAGACGGATTCAAGAAATTTCTTTCTCATGGCCTCAACCGCAGAAGGCAAAGCATCTCTGAGTTCAATTGCAGCCCTGAAATTATCAGGAGACTTCGTGATTAATTCAGCTAATTCCATTTTCTTGTCCTCCTTCATCTGATTCGTGAATCGATCTTTTCTCTTCAGGAGCTGAATCGCATTTTCATGCACTACAGCAAGAAACTCATTTTCAGAACAGCTCAGACATTCTTCATGCCAGTCATGAATATCTTTCACAAACGATATGCATATTTCATTTCCTGATGCACTTTCCGGGTCTGGTTTTATGCCGTAAGTTGTGAGATAAACTATCTTTGCGTGATTTTCATCTGCACAATGTCTTTTTGCTCCCTCGTAATAATCTCTGCACTGGTCATCTGAATTCTTAGCATAGACTTTTACTCTGATTGCAATAAAATAATTCGCTGTCTTTATCGCAAGGTCTATACGCCTGTTCTGGCGCGTTGAATATTCACATGAAACTTCTGCGTCATCAAGTTCTGAATCAGGAATATCATTCAGTCTGAGTACTTTTCTTATAAACGGCCTGAGAAAAAGACTTCCCTGATTGTGAATGCCTGAAGGTGATAATAATTCCCTAAGCACTCTGCAAATAAATCTATGTTTTTCCGCATCTTTAGTTATCCTGTAAATTTCATTGTAACGGTCTGAGATTTTCACGGCCTCACTAAGCAGTCTTTCATGACATCTGCAGCTTTTAAATCTGAGCCTGCAAAATGACCTTAGCCGAATGCACAACTCCCTGAGTCCTGCAGAATTGTATGCATAATGGTCTGAGTCCTGAATAATTGCTTTCACGTCATCAAAATCAATATTAACGTAGCCTGATTTCGTGATGGGATCCGAAATGCATTCAATGATTTTGAGATATGTTTTCTTTTGCGAGCTGCGATAAGGATGAAGAAAGAATACAGCATCAAAAGGAGACTCGAACGAATTAACGAAATTTGAAAACTCATTAATTCTGCCGGAAAACTCATTAATTCCGCCGGAATGTGCTGCTATTCCGATTGTGAATATACCGTTAGATTTGGCATTCTTCGCTATTCTCACAGCAAGTGAAGGTTCATCAGATTCATTTGCATTCACGATCACGAACATAATATCCGTATCCGAAAATTTTTCTTTTACGATTCTTTCACAGTCATTAAGATCAGAGACATGAAATTTCACAGGGACATCAACGTAATAGTCAACGACAGAATTATTCATGCTGGTGAACGCAAAATCTGCACCGTTAATATTACTTCGTGTTAATTCCCTTAAGACATCTGCAACGCCTTTTCCTACACCGAGAATTATAATTTTCGCATTCTCATTCTGCATTAACATAACACCTCCTGAATGATTACATGATATGCAGGTGATACGCAAATATAAAGTGCAGATGACAAATCAGGATTTACAAGAATTATAATAATGGATACAATTCAATTTATTATGTTGGAACTCAGAAAAAAATATAAATCAGGAAGCGCGGCAGAAATTTTACGCGAGGCAATATTAACCGGCGATATTCCCGAAGGCATAAGCATAACCCAGAATGAAATTGCAGATTCACTCGGCACTTCAAGAATGCCTGTACGTGAGGCGTTAATCTCGCTTGAGTATCAGGGACTAATCACACGGGGCAATAATCAGCATGTTCTCGTGAATGCAATTAATTACGAATATATTCGCACAGTCTTTAATGACATGGCCATGATTGAAATTGAATCGTTAAAGCAAATGACGAATGAGAAAATAATCATGCTCACAGAATGCGAAGAGCAAATTAATTTTCACAGAATGATATGTGAATTCACACATGCACCGTTAAGAAAGAAAATGCTTGAGATCTTCACGGAAATATATTTTGCGTTTGTGATTGAACGTTCAGATAACGTGAATCAGATTCAGAATGCATTCATGAATTTGAAGCAGGCCGTGAAAAATATGAATCATGAAGTAATTCGCTCATGCTACGAAGAGTACAGCGAAATATTATCGGATGAACTGATGAATATACGAGAAAGGAGAATGAAACATGCTTAATGTGAGACCCGTAAAATTAATGCCGGTAAGGGAACAGGCAGCGGCATCATTGAGAGAGGCAATAATAACGCAGAACATAAAGCAGGGTGAAACTCTTGTGCTTGAAACGACAGCTAAAGCACTTGGAATATCAGTTACGCCCGTCCGTGAAGCATTCCAGATATTAGCCCGTGATGGTCTGATTGAACTTGCACAGAACAGAGGAGCAGTTGTGCTTGGCATGACGGCTAAAAATATCCGTGAACATTATGAGATACGCGCGGCACTTGAGGCTGAAGCATGCAGATTAGTATGTGAGAAGAACGCAGATTTATCTGAAATTGAACGCTGTGTAGATAATCTTGTGAGTCATGATGAAGATAATTATTCGGATTTGAATCAGTCATTTCACTATAATAT
>JAFPWQ010000125.1 GCA_017394925.1 Synergistaceae bacterium | reverse complement strand
TCATTGATGTTATCGAAAAGACATGCAAACTTTCTGCGGCTCTGGTGAAAGATAAAAGAGTTCCGGGTCTTTATCTTCTTCCTGCTGCACAGACAAGAACAAAAGATGCAGTTAATCCCGAGCAGATGGTCGCGTTATGTGAAGAGTTAAAGCCGGATTTTGATTTCATTCTGCTTGATTGTCCTGCAGGCATTGAAGGAGGATTCAAGAATGCGGCCGCCGGTGCAGATGAAGCACTTGTAGTTACAACACCAGAGATTCCATCAGTCAGAGACGCGGACAGAATAATCGGTATGCTTGAATCAATGGGCAAATCCCCGATAAGATTAATCATAAATCGTCTCAGGCCTAACATGGTACAGGACGGAGATATGCTCGCAAAAGATGACATTCTTGATGTGTTATCGATTGAGTTAATCGGCGTTGTCCCTGAAGATGAAAACGTGATAAGAGCCACAAATAACGGAGAGCCTATGACCATGACTCTTGATTCACCTGCGGCACAGGCATATTTGAACATAGCGGAGAGATTGCTGGGCCGTGATGTGCCTTTAATGGATCTTGAGAGTTACGCGGGCAGAGGATTTTTCAGCAAGATAAAGAAATTTTTTTCCAGGAAAAAGAGATAAGCAAAAGAGATAAGGAGTTGGGAGGATGGATTTTCTGAAAAAATTATTTGGAAGCGGCAGTGAAACTTCCGGGCAAAAGGCAAAGGACAGATTAAGAATCGTGCTGATACATGACAGAACAGACATATCACCGCAGTTACTGGATAACCTTCGCGATGAGATAGTACATGTGCTGATAAAATACATGGACATAGACGAGAAGAAAATCGAAATAGATTTAGACCGCGATGAAAAAGCAGTAGCACTTGTAGCAAATATTCCGGTATTGAGAATAAAACGCAGCGGAATCGAAATGAAGTAATGCATGAAAGAACTGTTTAGTTCACTGAGAGAAGATATTGCTCTCACTGACAGGCTCATGATACTTTGCGCTCTCGTACTCTCATTATGGGGAGTATTCTGTGTGTACAGTGCAGGAGCCGGGACAATGGGACGGGGTTTTGATCTCGCGTTTCGTCAGGCCTCATGGTTATTCGTGAGCGTGATTGCAATGCTCTCGGTCATGATGATAGGACACAGAAAAATGCTTGAGGGTGCATATCCGTTATATGGCCTCATGCTTTTATTTTTATTGCTGACAGATATATTTGCGCCTAAGGTTAATGGTGCGCAGTCATGGCTTGGGTTCGGAGGATTCAGATTTCAGCCTTCGGAATTTGCGAAGATTGCGATTATTCTCATGATGTCGAAATTCTTAACGCGTTATCCGCCATTGGACATAAAAACATTTCTTGCCGGTCTGGGAGTTATTGCCGTTCCTGTTCTGCTTGTACTGCTTCAGCCTGATGCGGGAAGTGCATTAGTGTATCTCGTGATTTCATTCGGAATGCTTGTAGCCGCTGGTACACCGTTTAAATTTCTTGGTTCACTTGTTGGGCTTGGACTCTCAGCGATTCCCATATTAATCATGTTCGTACTCAAAGACTACCAGAAGAAGAGAATACTTGTGTTCATTGACCCGATGAGAGATCCGTTAGGTGCAGGCTACAATGTGATTCAGTCAAGAATTGCTGTAGGCTCCGGAGGCGTTTACGGAAAAGGCTATATGCTCGGCACTCAGAGCAAATTGAAATTTCTTCCTGAACCCCATACTGATTTTATCTTCAGTGTATTCTCTGAGGAATTCGGTTTTATCGGGAACATGCTTTTACTCTTCCTGTTCGCTGTCTTGCTGTTCAGAATCACATTAACGGGAATCAGAAGCCGGGACAGAAGATGCAAGATATTAACGGCAGGAGTGTCATCATGGTTATGGTTTCAGATGTTCGAGAGTATCGGCATGAGCATAGGCTTAACTCCTGTTACGGGATTGCCTCTTCCGTTTCTGAGTTACGGAGGGAGTTCACTGCTTGCGATTTTTATTGCGCTTGGACTTGTGGCGAGTGTTTATATTGAGGGGGCAGAAAGAAAATTTTAGATGTGAATTTTGACGAGTTTAATTTACCCGAATGGAAATTATTATCACAGGTATCAAGGCCGTCGCGTTATTGCTGTTCAGAATGGCGGCCTCACAAAAAAATCTCATGGAATGATTCGAGTCTGCGTGTATGTCTTGCATTCCCTGATGTGTATGAAATCGGAATGAGCTATTACGGCTTTCAGATTATGGAGCAGTTCATTCACTCAATGAACCCGAAATATATTGCTGACCGTGCTTATTGCGTGTGGCCTGACATGGAAGAGTTAATGCGCAAAGATAACATTCTTCTCGCGTCAACCGAACATAAACGGCCCGTGAAAGATTTTGACATTCTCGCATTCACACTGCCTCATGAAGCAGGCAACACGAACATACTCACGATGCTAAATCTTGCAGGCATAAATATATTCTCGCGTGAACGAAATGATTTCCCGTTGGTGATTGCAGGAGGCTATGGTGCATTTATTCCCGAAGTCATGAGTGAATTCATTGATGTATTCTGTGTAGGTGAGGCCGAAGCATTACTGCCTGAATTGTTGCCGTTAATCGAAAGCATGAAGGGCTGTTCACGTGATGAAGTTCTGAGTGAAATTGCGAAGCTCAAAGGGTTTTATGTTCCGTTATTGTATGCTCATGGCCATGTAGTTGAAAGACAGATTGCGGATAAACTTTTCACATTGCATTCAATGATAGTACCCAGCGTTGGAATCGTACATGACCGTGCCGCTGTTGAACTCTTCAGGGGCTGCGGAAGAGGCTGCCGTTTCTGTCAGGCCGGAATGGTCAATCGTCCTGTTCGTGAACGCGATGTGAATGAATCTGTGCAGTCAGTACTGGACATAGTGAAATCTACAGGCTGGGAAGAAGCCGGATTGTTGTCTCTTGCGTCATGTGATTACTCAGGCATTGAGAGACTGATTGATGAAGTATCAGATGAATTGAATCAAAGACGCGCAAAATTAAGTCTGCCCAGTTTGCGCATGGACGGCTTTTCTGTCGGGCTTGCGGAAAAACTTGAAGATCTGCGATCAAAGCATGGAGGCATAACATTTGCACCCGAAGCCGGAACTCAAAGACTGCGTGATGTCATCAATAAGGGCATAAACGAAGAAATGATAGATTCATGCCTGAAAGAAATATTTTCAAGAGGCTGGGAACGAGTTAAATTATATTTCATGATGGGACTTCCAACGGAAACACAAGAAGACCTTGAAGCCATTTCCGAAATCGCATATCACACATTAAAGCTCGGCAGGTCATTGGGACATAAACGTACAACTGTGAGCGTGAGCGTATCGGGATTTGTTCCGAAGGCACATACACCGTTTCAATGGGAGCGTCAGAATTCGATTCAGGAACTCAAAGAGAAAGGAAGATTCATAAAGTCATTGATTCATGACCGCAATATCTCAGTCGCATATCATGAACCCGAACAGACTTTTCTTGAAGGCGTATTATCGCGCGGAGATAAACGTACATGCAAAGTTATATATCGTGCATGGGAAACAGGAGCGAGATTCGATAACTGGACAGAATTTTTTGACTTGTCCCGATGGCTTGATGCATTTGAATATCACGGCATTAACCCCGATGAATATACGCGTGAAAGAAATGAAGATGAATCTCTTTCATGGGACTTTGTGAATGTCGGACTGACTAAAGAATTCTTACTGCGTGAGAGACACAGAGCGTATGAATGCAAACTCACAGTTGACTGCAAGAATGGCTGTGCGTCTTGCGGAATTGGATGTGTAAAATGAGAGCGAGATTAATTTACTCGAAAAGAGGCGGCGCGTGTTTCGTTCCGCATATTGCACTTGCTCAGATATTTTCACGTTCAGCTATGCGTTCAGGTCTGAGGCTCATAATGACTCAGGGATTCTCACCAAGAGCCAAAATCAGTTTTGCTCCCGAACTGCCTGCTGGTGTTGTTGCTCTCAATGAACCCGTAGACATGTATTTTGATGATGATGTTCACGATGATATTGCATTGCTCATGAACGAATCACTGCCCGAAGGTTTTCACGTCTCACGCGTATTATTCCCGGATGATAACTCGCCTTCACTGGGCAAAATGTGCAAGTATGCCGAATATCTCATACGTACGACAACAGGCCGTGATTTGAATGAACGCGTGAAAGAGTTCTACGGGTCATCAGTCTTACGCGCAAAGCATAAAGATACATGGCTGTCCGTAATTATCTCTGAGCCTGCACAGAATCCCATAGGCGGTCTCGTCAAGCATCTTAAAGCTGAAAATATTATTGCGGGCTGGCATGAAATGAATATCGTACGCGTTTCAATCGGAGGGTATGATACAGAAGGTGATTGCGTATGCCTGAAGTGAAAATCATTGCGGATCTGAGAGAGTCAGAACAATCAAGAATTGCAGTATTAGAGGACGGAAAACTCGCAGAAATTTTCATTGAGTACGAAGAAGAAGAACACACAGCTAAACTCTCAAGACAGGGTGATATATTCAAGGCAAGAGTCGATAAAATCATGCCGTCAATTAATGCCGCATTCGTTGCAATCTCATCAAAGAGTGAGAAGAACGAATTACGAAACGCATTCTTATATCTGGGCGAATCGATTCACACGTCAGGACTTAAAGCAGGTCAGAATATAATCGTTCAGATAATCAAGAACGCAAGAAAAAATAAAGCCCCAAGAGTAAGCGCAAGAATTTCACTTCCTGGAAGGTGGCTCGTGTTAGTGCCCGATAGCGATGAAACAGGAGTGTCAAGACGCATTGAAGATAATTCAGAACGTAAACGCCTGAAGAAATTTGCGGAGACATTGCAGACTGAGCTTGTGAATTTCGGAGTCATAATCAGAACGGCGGCTGAAAATATCCCTGAAGATTTACTGCGTTCGGATATAAATTCACTGCTCGAACTCTGGAATGAGATTAAACATAAGGCTGATACTTCACCTGCTCCATGTATGCTTTACCGTGATACTGGCGCATTAGGGCGTGTACTGCGTGATGAGATTGCCGGCAATATCGACGAGATTATAATCGATGACCCCGAAGAATTCTCACAGGCTGAAGCGTTCGCAAAAAGATTTTTCCCTGAGATGCCCGATGTTAAACTCTATACGGGTACAAGTCCGATATTCGCGTATTTTGGAATTGAGCAGGAAATTCAGAAGGCACTTGAGCGTAAAGCCTGGTTACGAAGCGGCGCATATCTCGTTATTGACCAGACAGAAGCATTAACCGTGATTGATGTGAACACCGGCAAATTCACTTCTGCTCCTGATATGAGGCATACGGTACTTGCGACTAATCTTGAAGCGGCAGATGAAATTGCAAGACAGTTAAGACTGCGTTCAACCGGCGGAATTATCATCGTTGATTTCATTGACATGTTATTTGAAGAAGACAGACATGAATTAATTGCACACTTTGAGAAAAAATTATCGCATGACAGACAGAAATCGCATATATTCGGCATAACTCATCTGGGACTTGTCGAACTCACACGCAGACGTGAACGCCCTGACCTTAAGAGCATATTGACCCGCAATTGTCCCGTATGCATCGATAACGGATTCGTTGAACGCGAAGAGAATATCGCAATGAACATTAAACGCTTCATCCGCAAGATAACAGGCAATAATAACTCTGAGGCTTTCATGATTCAGTGTGCACCATATGCCGCAAGTTATATTTCGCATGTGTTAAGTGAATGGGAGAATGAATTCCAGAGAAAAATAATTATCGCCTCAATGCCGGATTTCAACTGGAGCAAATATAAATTATATTATCAGGGAGATATTGAGAGTACAGAGTCGCAGATTAAAGAGCTGAGGCAAAAATATAAGGGGCAGGTTATCATCTTCAGGACGTAACAGCCCCCATAAAATTTATTCCTGTTCTGCG
>JAFPWQ010000124.1 GCA_017394925.1 Synergistaceae bacterium | reverse complement strand
TTGACGGTCTCGTCATGATCCCCAATTGCGACAAGAACGTTCCCGGTTTACTCATGGCCGCCGCAAGAGTGAATGTTCCTGCGATATTCTGTGCAGGAGGTCCAATGTTA
Source organism: Synergistaceae bacterium (assembly GCA_017394925.1). GTDB lineage: Bacteria > Synergistota > Synergistia > Synergistales > Aminobacteriaceae > JAFUXM01. Next base: position 6,348 of record JAFPWQ010000124.1, on the reverse strand, counting down.
GCCGGTCATCTCAGAGACGGAAGACGTACTTGCTTAAGTCATATGTTCGAGGCTGTAGGAGCTTATCATGCAGGTAAACTTGATGAAGCAGGCGTTGAAGACTACACAGAAAATGCTTGCCCGTCATGCGGATCATGTTCGGGAATGTACACGGCTAACTCAATGAACTGTCTCACTGAAGCAATCGGAATGTCTCTCAGGGGAAACGGAACTATACCTGCTCCTTACAGTGCGAGAATCAGACTTGCGAAATTAACAGGCATGAAGATTATGGAACTCGTACAGAAAAATATTCGCCCAAGAGACATAATGACTCATGACGCATTCAGAAATGCAGAGGCGGTTGATATGGCGTTAGGCTGTTCGACAAATACGATGCTGCATTTGCCTGCAATAGCTCATGAGGCCGGAGTCGAAATCAATCTCAGCGATGCAAACTCAATCAGTGAACGCACGCCTAATTTATGTCATCTTGCTCCTGCGGGTGATACCTTCATGGAAGATTTAGACAGGGCCGGCGGAGTTTATGCTGTCATGAATGAACTCGCGAAAAAGAATCTCATCAAGACGGACTTAATCACCGCAACAGGAAAGACCGTAGGCGAAAATATTTCGGGAGTTAAGAACACGAACGTGAATATAATCCGCCCGATTGATAACCCCTATTCACCCAACGGAGGCATTGCTGTTCTAAAAGGCAATTTAGCTCCTGACGGCTGTGTCGTGAAACGTTCGGCAGTTGCTCCTGAGATGATGAAGCATGAAGGCCCTGCAAGAGTGTTTGATTCTGAAGATGACGCGATAAAGACGATTTACGCAGGAGGAATTAAGGCCGGTGATGTCGTTGTGATTCGCTATGAGGGCCCTAAAGGCGGTCCAGGCATGAGAGAAATGCTCAATCCCACGAGTGCAATCTGCGGAATGGGACTTGATACGAGCGTTGCATTAATCACTGACGGAAGATTTTCGGGTGCAACAAGAGGTGCGAGCATCGGCCATGTTTCACCTGAGGCAGCTTCAGGAGGGAACATCGCGCTTGTTCGTGAAGGCGATATTATCAGCATAGACATTAACGCATACAAGATTGAGCTTAAAGTCTCTGATGATGAACTTGCGAAGAGAAGAGCAGAATGGAAAGCACCTGAACCAAAAATAAAGACAGGATATTTAGCGAGATATGCCCGTCTTGTTACGAGTGCGGACAAAGGAGCAATCTTAGAATAGCAAATAAGATGCGGAAGAACAACGCAAATGATTAATTGATACCTTCAGTGTAAAAGCTGAGGGTATTTTTTTTTACTTGTCAGTAATTATACGGATAAAAAAAAAAAAATGAAACAAGTTTATTATTTCTCCGCAATAAAAATAAACACGTTACGGGCAGGAAAGGAGAAATATATCTTGCGAAAAATTAGTTTTTACTGGATAGCGGCGTTTTTATTAGCTGCTTTTGTTGTCAGCATGGGAGGCTGCGGAGGAGGAGGTTCTAACAACTTCTCACGCAATGAGGAAAGTTCCGGCACTGAAACCCCCGAAAAAACTCTGTCCAGTTTGCTCGTCAGCAGCGACATGGCAGGCGTTATGAACGGAAATGAATGGGTTGATCTGATCAATGAGTTTGAAGAAAGCGGAAGCGGCGACAAAATGAACCCTCAGTCATGGGTTTACTGCATAACTGACGAAGAAGAACAAGAACTTCGTGAAAAACATGCAGGAGATGAATTAGCACTTATTATTCTCGATGGTCTTTTATTCGATGCCGATAGAATCAGCCGTGATTACGCTGACGAATACAACATTCTTTTGATTTATCCCAATGAGGATTATATCAACAGGACACTTGAAGCTGTCGGTCTTGAGGGTGATTACGTTATGGACGGCGATGCAAAGAACCTTGAGATGTTTGCGATTGCGAAGCGTACTGTAAACGGAAGAACGTTCAGATTCTCGTATCAGGCTTTCAGAGCAGACGATGCCGTTATGACAGGTGTCAGAGAAAGTGATGATGCTGAAGTTAACTCAGAGAAAAATTATGCATATTCAGACGTTTCTGGAGATGTAGTTTTCTATTACGATGAGAACGGCAATATAATTGATTCGGCTGATGTTGATCCAAACGGCAAGGAATCAGTTGAAACCGGAACTGACAGCAGCATGTTCTTCAACATTGACCGCTGGAGAAGTTATTATAACTGGTGTGCAAGCCTTACTGACATGGCAAATGAAGCAGATGTTGAAGCAACCGCAATCGAAGTTCGTGCTGCTGCTGATGACGACCTCACAAAAATATCTGACGCTCAGAACAAAACACTTGACTTCGATCACTATCAATCAGGTTACAGGCCGTGGATGGGTAATATTGTCGGAGATAAAGTTACCATAAACCGCAAAAGCCAGGTATCATTTACAATTTATAACTGTCATTCATTCAAGTATAACTGCGATTATTATCTTGTTCAGGCAAATACAACGACAGTCCCTAACAATTTCCAGGACAGAGAAGCATCTTTTACATGGATCGGCGATGGATACGGACGCTACGGATATGAATGTAATGTTAATTATCTTTCGGGCTACACGGGCATATTCGGATTCGAGAGTCATATTTCCAGTCTCGTTAATGGGAGAAATAACGAGGATCTTTCAACCAATGAAGTCTCGCTTATAAGACATATTCCGACAAATGTACCTAAGAATGAAACCCATACAGAGGGCATGGAATGGAGTATCGGCGGACAAGTCGGAATCAGCAAAGACGGCCCCAGTGTAACGCTAACCGGCAGTGTTTCGCACTCATCAAGCAGGAGTTGGACAACAAGCGACTGGGACGTTAGAGATCAGGCTCTGAGCAGTAAAAAAGCCAGTGCTTCATGGTATTCTGATGTTACGGGTCCCAGTGATAGCGGATCGTGGCATGGTTCAAATATGTGGCATGGCGATTCAAAGTACATGGGAGTTAGTGCAACAGGGGCTTCAAAAGGAACTCTCAGTTTTATTACCGAATGGATTTGGCAGGTCGATAAATCCGTGTGGAGCAAACAGGACAAAGCAACACTTCCCATGAAAGTTGATTATTACTGGGAGGAAGGTTTCTGCTACGGAAAAGGCAAGTGGGTAGGATTTCCGAGTGGGTTTGAGTGGTCAGGGAGACGAATATACCCGAGATGGCATAAGTACGATACAGTAAATCTTACCATGCCGAGACATTCATGGGTCGGACAGAAAACATTTGACTTCGACGGGAATGGAAACAAATCCGCCGGATTCAATATACTTTCGGAAGGCAGATGGGAAGTCTCAGCTGCTCATAAGGAAAATGGAAAGTCTCAGCCTGTGGACTGGATTAGCTTCACGAGGTCAAGCGGACAGGCAACAGGTGAAAATGAATATCCTGTGAGATTCCAGGTTGCAGAGAACAACACAGGAAAACCAAGAGATGCTACGATAACGTTCACTGCGTATGTGGGAGACAAGATCACGGAAACAGATGAAATTTACGTTAATCAGGCAGCAAAATAAAAAATGAGATTCAAAAGAGGCAGGGCAATAAAAGCCTTGTCTCTTATTTTTTTATCGTTATCTGAAATTTCCGCGATAATATTCTGCGTACCATTCAGCGAATCTCCTTAAGCCTTCGTGAATCTCAATCGAGGGCTTGAAATCAAAATCACGTTCAAGCGCAGACGAATCAGCAAACGTAACAGGAACATCACCGGGCTGAAGAGCAATTAATTCCCTGTGAGCGTCAAAATCATAATCTCGCGGCAAAAGTCCTGCTCTCACAAGTTCATTCTGTAACACGTCAACGAATTCAAGAAGATTTTCGGGTCTTCCTCCTCCGATGTTATACACTCTGAAAGGATTATCGCCTTCAGGGGCAGACTTCATGACTCTGCAAACTCCTTCTGTGATGTCATCTATGTACGTGAAATCGCGTTCACACTTTCCATAATTGAATATCTTTATCACTCCGCCGTTCATAAGCGTATCCGTGAATTTGAAATATGACATGTCCGGCCTTCCTGCAGGACCGTAGACCGTAAAGAATCTAAGACCCGTAGCAGGGATTTTATATAAATGACTGTATGAATATGCAAAGAGTTCATTGCTTTTTTTCGTGGCCGCATATAACGAGAAGGGTTTATCTGTCATGTCATCAGTTGAGAAGGGAATCTTATTATTGCCTCCGTAAACAGATGAGCTTGACGCGAAGACTAAGTGCTGAAGATTTTCGCAATGCCTGCAGGATTCAAGAATGTTATAGAAGCCAATGATGTTGGATGAAATATATACATCGGGATTCGTAACTGAATAACGGACTCCGGCCTGTGCCGCAAGATTTATCACAACTGAAGGCTTAAACTCTCTGAAGATTTCATGAACTCTTTCTGAATCGCTTATGTCTGCATGTATGAACGTAAAATTTTTTTGCGCTTTAAGTCTTCCGAGTCTGAATTGCTTAAGGTCAACGCTGTAATAATCGTTCAAGTTATCGATGCCTGTTACGTTATAACCCATGCATAAGAGTTTCTGCGATAAAGCTGCGCCTATGAAACCTGCTGCACCTGTAACGAGGATATTATGCAAATTGAATCAATCCCTGTCTGAAAAAATTAGTAATGCTATAATACCAGTCATAATTTTTTATCACAACGGAGGAAATTTTATCATGGCAAAATTTTGTGAGTGCTGCGGGCGCGGACCTGTGGCAGGAAATGCAGTAAGCCATTCAAACCGTCATACAAGACGCAGATGGAATATCAATCTTCAGAGCGTAAAGATTGACGCAGGAGACGGAGATGTGATTAAAGTCCGCGTATGCACAAAGTGTTTGAAGTCCGGCTTTGTGAAGAGGGCAGTAAATGCAAATTAAGCATATTGAATCATATGCACAGATTGACTCGCAGGTTCTTCTCTTAACTGAGGAGGACTGCGAAAATCTTTCATCGTTAAACGGACTTGATTCAAATCTCAGGGACATAACAGAGAGCATAATTAAGCGCAAGGATTTTGACGGCAAGAAGGGCAAGAACTTACGCGTTCCGTTAATCGAAGGGAATTTATATCTCATTGGGCTTGGCAAAAAGAAAAAATGCAATCTGAATCTCATTCGTGATTCGTTAGCATGGGCATTAAGGACAGCCGGAAGGAATCATGCAAAGAATGCGGCAGTTAATCTTTCACACCTGAAATCATTTGACGGTCTGAGCTTTGCACTCGGTGAGGCATTCGGGTTATGCGGCTATGTGTTCGACAAGTACAAGAAGAAAGATGAACACTATGAGCCTTTTGCACTGACTGAAATATATTCGGATTTATACGAGCCTGAAGAATTTTCACGTGGCTTAATTTTTGCAGAGGCACAAATATATTCACGTGAACTTGCCAATGAGCCCGGCTGTGTGATTAATCCTGAATCACTTGCACAGGAAGCAGAAAAACTTGCTGAAAAATGCGGCCTTGAGTGTGAAGTCTGGAACGAAGAAAGATTACGCGCTGAGAACATGAATGCACTGCTTGCTGTAGGCAGCGGCTCAAAGAATCCACCGAGATTAATTCATATCACCTATAAGCCAGTGAACGCAGAAAAAGCAACGAAGAAAATTGCGTTTGTCGGCAAGGGAATAACGTTTGACAGCGGCGGATTAGACATTAAGCCCGATAATTACATGCTAACGATGAAAGGCGACAAGACCGGCGCATGTAACGTTCTGGGAATCATGAAGGCAGTTGCAGAGCTTAAGCCAAATATTGAAGTTCACGGGTTCTTATCATCAGCCGAAAATATGCCTTCAGGGAGTTCATACAGACCAGATGACATAATACGTGCCCGAAACGGAAAGACAATCGAGATAAATAATACTGATGCAGAAGGAAGATTAGTACTTGCAGATGCGTTATGTCTTGCGAGTGAGCTTAAACCTGATGTGATTATCGACATGGCCACACTGACGGGAGCATGTGCTGTTGCATTAGGTAACTGGAGAGCAGGATTATTCGTGAATGATGATGATCTCGCAGAAAAGTTACTGCATTCATCAGAGAGGAGCGGCGAAGCATACTGGAGAATGCCTCTTGAGGATGAGCATATATCTGAATCGCTTAAATCACCGTTTGCTGATCTTGTGAATGCAGGTAATCGTTACGGGGGAGCGATATTTGCGGCGTTGTTCCTGAAGGAATTTGTCGGCGAAAATATTTCATGGGCTCATATGGACATTGCCGGGACAGACTTCAGAGATAAAGAGTACGGAATATATTCAAAGGGTGCGAGTGCTTTCGGAGTTCGTACATGCCTTGAGTATATTATGAGCCTGTAATCATGAGGACTAATCACTCAGTAATTTT
>JAFPWQ010000123.1 GCA_017394925.1 Synergistaceae bacterium | reverse complement strand
TCGAAGCCCTCAGAGTTTAATTTCTTCAGTCCCCAGAAATGATTTAACAGGTCAGGCGTTTTATATTTCGTGAGACCTAATACGCCGTCATCAACGAACGCTATAGCAACGTCTGCATTCTTCGCTATGCCCTGTGCATGTCCCTTCAGTGTTATCGTTACAGGAAGTTTTGAGGCAGGCTCAATCTTTTTGGGCGCGTCAATTGCAACGTCAATCTTGTAGTCTGACATGTCAGTCTTGATTCTCGTTATGCCTATTGCACGGTGGCTTGCCCATGCTTTTGAGTCGCTGTTATCGACAGGACGAATCAGCCATGCGGTTATCCATGTATTTGGCCTGAATTCCTGCGTAACTGGAATCTCAAACGTAATCTCTGCGTCTTTTATCTGCTGAATCTTGCGGTTAATCAGTTTCGCATTCTCCATTGTGATAAGCACTAAGCCTTCAAACGGGAATTTCATCTTGACTCTTGCAGTCTCGCCTACTTTGTAGAATTCTTTTTCCGTTGACATTTCGATTCGGTCAATTAACTGCGAGCCTGATCCTTTGCTGTCTGGTGATGACGCATAGAATCTGTATACTGCTCTTGCGTTATCATTCTCGTCTGAGATTCTGACCATGTATGAGCCGTATTCTTCTGGTCTGAATGAGATTTCACCAGTTCCGTTTCTGAGCGTTAATGTCTTCTCGTCAACCTGCACTAGCTCTTCTGAACTCTGCCAGCGTTTACGGCCGTCAATCTCTACCATGTTATAGTTCCATGTTACTTTGTAGAGTTCAGCGTTCAGTTCACCCGGGTCTGCTGGTTCTTCTTCGGGAGTTACAGCCGCAATCTTAAACGGAATATCTGTGCGTACTGGTGTCTTGTCCGTTGCCGGTGCAATTCCAAGCATGTAAGGCGCAGGATAATACGGTCTCGTGATTGTGCTTGTTACCCATCGGCCGCTGTCATCCATAACTTCGGCTTTAATCGTAACGTCAATTGTCGTTGGTGCCTGCCAGTCGTGTTCGAGGAGATTCAGATTTGCATGACCTGCACCGAAATTATCGAGATTTCCTTCTGCAATTTCTCCTTCAGTGTTCGCAAATTTCCTTGATGGATCTCCGAATGAATAACCCTTCCAGCGTTCCTGTGAAGGCTCAAACTTTCCTTCTTTTGCTGTCCATGTCGCTTTGTACTGAAGGCCGGAACCGTCAACACCGAATAGCCAGCGTGCATAAATATCTGCCGTGAAGGTATCATTATGCAAAAGAAATTTCTTGTACGTGTTCAGCTTCACTTCTATGCGCGGAGGTGCAAAGTCTTCAACATGGAATTTATACGCCGCAATCGGATTATCTTCCTGTCCCGGAATGGCTAACATTGCTGTCCATGTTCCAGTTAATGCGTTTGACGGAAGATTAAGCTCTGATACTGCACTTCCCCTTGAATTAAGCGTAATGGTCTCCTGTTTCACTTTCCTGTTGAGAGCATCACGGACGATGAATAACACCGGGAATGACTCAGGTGTAGTTACGTCTGCTTTTCTCACTATCGCCTTAAACGGTGCAGTCTCGCCTGTCCTGTATATGTCTCTTGGTGAGATTATCGCGGCATCATAGCCCGAACGTAACCATTCACGGCCTGACGTATCGAAAATTTCACGGTTGAGTAAATTACGCGTGAGCTGTACATATGTGATGTCGGCAGAGTCTCCCGTTCCGCTTGTGATTACTGCGACTTCGGGCTGATTGTTTGAATCCCATGTTGTTCCGTCTGGAAGTTCATAATAAAACACTCCGCCGGTGTTCGTTTTGCCCTGAGCTAAGAGCTGCTTTTTGTCCGAGTAAATTTTCACGGTTGCTTCGGGGATTCCTCTTGCTGTCGTGAGCGTATTAGCCCAGACTAATATCGCATCTTCCCAGAGTCTTGCGGTCGCTCCTATGTCTGAGAGATTAATCATCTGTTCGGCTTCGTACCATTCTTCACGTGCAGCATCTTTTGCCGTCAGAAGGAATAATCCGCGTTCACCCTTCGCAATTTCTTCAATGGGAATGGCTCTGCGAACTTTCTCATTCAACGGAAGGTCCAGCGGAATCTCTTTCGTGAATACTCTCTTTGCTATATCCCTCTGGAAGTTGTCATATTCATCATTGAGGATATACGGAATGTTATTCTCGTACATGCGCCACAAATCAAGCTGAAGTGTCTTCACGTTCCGGAGTTCAACAGGTATAAGCCCGTTATTTATTGCCGTGAGATATACGCCTGAGGCCGGAAGTGTTACGAGTGATTCTAAATCCGGCATAATAACTGCCTGCTTGTAGTCTTCTTTGAGAACGAGACCCGATTTTGACGGGAAACCTTTTCTGAATGTAATCACGAATCTGTTTCTCGGTTTGAATTCACTTGAACGCAGTACTATTACTTCATCGTCCCAGTTCGGTTCGATTCTTAAATCACTTACTGCAGGCTCAACCGTGATAAAACTCTTTGCTGTCTGCGGATCAATCCCAAAGTTAAACGATGCTCTTATCTCTCCTTCATCAGGATAGAGGCCGCGTGTAATAAGTTCAGGGTCTAATACTACCGTCTCAGAAAATTCTTTTTCGGACGTAATATCGCCTTCGCCTGTCTTCATGCCTGCCGCTATTCTCACAGTGAATCTCTGCCTCGATGATGACTTGTTCACAGGTACAGCCGCTCTTATTGTCCTTGAAGGAAGTGCACCGTTTATTGAGTAGGGCATCTCTTTGCCTTCTGAGTTTAATATTCTCAAAAAGCCCTTTAACTGTGCAGGATTGACTTTAAGATTGAACGTAAGATTAAAATATGCTCTTCCGTCTCTGCCCATTGACGCTTTAATGTCCGTCGGTGATATTCCTTCAGTCTGAAATCTGAATACGCCCGGACCGATTTGATTTCCGCGTCTGTCCTTGAGATTATCTTTCAGAGTCGCAGTGTATGTTGTTGCTGCTCTCAGAGGCGATAATAATCTCGCAGTAAAAGTACGGTCATTCTGCCAGCGTCCTTCGATCTGTAAAGGCGGATTAATCTGGAACGGGAATAAATCATTTTCCGGTGTTATTGCTTTTCCCAGCTGATTGCGATTCACAACCGGACTATTGAACACTGCCCTGAATGATACGTTATCGGGTACTGTTCCTGTGGGTGCGAATCTTCTGACTCCAGGCGGCATTGATGAGCGTGATGCACCGTACGCACATGAAGCTGCCATGATGAGAATCAAAACATGAATCATAATCGCTTTGAAAAG
>JAFPWQ010000122.1 GCA_017394925.1 Synergistaceae bacterium | reverse complement strand
CTTAGCAGTGCCTTGAGCTATGCCTTGAGCTATGCCCTCAGCAAATTTTTCCTCTTCCCGCGTTAACAGCAGCATATAATTTTTCCTCCATCCTACATTCTGTTTTGCTTCATTCAATCGCTTTTCAAGTTCCTTAATGAAACTGTCTTCTGATGTCTTACCCTTCATGAAATCAAGAAATGCTTTCAGTTCCGGGCTTACATCGTTAATCTTTCCTTCTGTGTTAAGAAATACCGTAAATGCTCCGTCATTCAGTCTGAGATTATTATCCTCTTCGCATGTCCTGTAAAAAGAATAAATATGTCTGCCCTTACCGAACGGGTCAAACGTGCAGATGAATATCACGAATACGTCAGGCAGATCATCATAAGAGCCTGATTTTTTTGCTGATTTCTTATCCAGTGCATCAAGTCCGATTGCAATATGGTACGCTCTTGTGCGTCTGGGCAGATCTTTTTTATCCGATGTCTGAACTTCACAGTCAAAAATTTTCCGGTTATCTGATTTTGCATACACATCAAATCTGACTCCGCGTGTATCGAGTGAATACTTTTCAGATTTCTGAGGCTGAATAATTTTTATCTCTCCGATGTCTATATGAGGCAGAATACGTTTTATCATCTAAGTACAGAGTGTCTTATCGCTCATTATTTTTCCGAATAAGAAATCATTTGCAAGAGTCAGATTTTCCCAGATTGCTGCATATTCAAACATCTTATTATCATATTTAGATTCAGGCAATAAATCATCTCCTTCGGGTTAAAGATTTATCAGCCCTTGCCGTAAAACTTTTAGCTTTATATATAGCTGGATTTTAACATAAATTTGTTTCCTGCACCTTAAAGCAGTATGTTTATTCGATAGTATCAGAATCAAAAGGAGATGGCACAAATTGAATCATGAAGTTATCGAATGCATACCCTCATCAGCACTCAGAGATTATATACGCAGTCATGATGTCAAACTCTCAGTTATGCAGGAGGCTACGATAGTTAGTGAGTACGCAAAAAGAAAGAAACAGATTTCATTATTCAGAATGCTGAAAGACAAAACAGAATCGCGTGCAGAGAAATTATTATTGAGTACGGCAATCATGGATCTGAAACAGCATATCAATATGGAATGCGGATATATGAAGGCGACATGCGAAGTATACCGCGAATATTTTCCGCATGAAGGCTTTCCATTATACCCATTTCTTGAGATATGCAATCTTCCTGTCCTGTTTAAATCCGGCGATGTTATAAGATATACACGGTCTTATGAGCTTTACTGTGTCGGGACTGTACCCTATTTAAAGACTGGCCGCTGTGATTTCACTGATGAAAGCTACACGTGTTATCCTGTTTCATGTCCAATTAGAGAACAGCATGATTTAGCATTAACTCACGGGCATATAAACGTCTGCGAGGCCGATAAGCCGTCAAAGACATCACTTGATATGCTGACCAGGAAACAGCAAAAGAATCTAAGAAGAATAAGAGAACTTATTGCGTCGGACGATTACGAGCTGAAACGATTCAGATAACACGCGTTCATATGAAATTGCGTTAGAACACAATCTATGTTATATTTTCACATATCAGGCTCTCCTGAACGGCTTAATTATAATGCTGTCAGGTAACTAAGAAGCTGAATACTCTGAATCTAAATATGCAAATAATATTATCAGGGATTAGCTTAATGTTACTCAGGAGCTGACCCCTGATATTTTTATATGTCATTCAACATGAACAGCTGCGGCAGAATCTGAAAGGAGGAGGAATTATTGCCCGGCAATGAAGAAAATACTCCGCGCGTAAATAATGAGATAACATCATCGAAAGTTTTGCTCATTGACGAGAACGGAGTAAAAGTAGGAGAAACAAATACGATTGAGGCCATACGAATGGCACAGGAACAGTCCTTAGACCTTGTAGAGGTTGCACCCATGGCACAGCCTCCGGTCTGCAGAATAATGGATTATGGTAAATATCGCTATCAGCTGCAGAAAAAAGAAAAGGACGCAAGAAAAAAACAAAAAGTGCAGGCTCTGAAAGAAATAAAAATGCGGCCCAAGATTGATGATCATGATTTTGACTTCAAGACTAAAGCCGTCAGGACATTTCTTAAGGACGGCCACAGGGTGAAAGTCTCAGTGTTCTTCAGGGGACGGGAGATGTCATTTCAGGACAGAGGCGAAGATGTACTTAACCGTGTTATTGCTGAATGCGAAGATGTCGGCAAGTGCGAAGGCAAACCCATGCTTGAAGGACGTTACATGAGGATACTGCTTACACCTCAGACGGTCAGCACATCATCGGCACCGGTTCAAAAGCAAGCACAAAAAACGAAAGGAGAAGAATAATTTTCATCATGGCCAAACAGAAATTGAAATCACATTCGGGAGCAAAAAAGAGATTCTTTAAGACAGGAACAGGAAAGTTTGCATACAGGAAATGCAGCAGGTCTCACATTCTGGTTCACAAAAGCCCGAGAAGAATGCGCAGACTTAAAGAGACCGGCTACGTAACAGACACACTCACCGAGCAGATGAGGCACCTGTTACCCTATGACTAAATGAAAGGAATGATTAAATTATGAGAGTCAAGGGAGCATCACAGAGCAACAAGAAGCGCAAGAAGTTATTTAAGCTGACCAAAGGCTACTGGGGAGAACGCAAGAACGTTTACAGACGCGCAAGAGAAGCATATCTTGCATCACTCTCAAGGGCATATGTTGACCGCAAACGCAAAAAGAGAGATTTCCGCAGATTATGGATAACAAGAATCAGTGCGGCAGTACGTGCTGAGGGAATGAGCTACAGCGTGTTCATGAACGGACTGAAGAAGGCAGGAATTGAAATCAACCGTAAAATGCTTTCGGAACTCGCTGTTCATGATGCGGCAGGATTCAGCGCACTTGTTGCAAAGGTAAAGGCCGCTAAGTAATGCCGGAACAAGAATTGAATATTAACGCAGTCAGGGATTCTTTCATGGAATCCCTAAGAGTTGCGAAAACTCTTCAGGAACTCGATGATATACGCGTAAGGTTCACAGGCAAAAAAGGCGAATTAACATTACTTCTCAGGTCATTAGGCAAACTTCCCAAAGAACAAAGAAAAGATGCAGGACAGGAATTAAATTCACTCAGAGATTCAATTGAATCAGAACTCGAAAAGACCGGCAAAAAGATTCGTGATGAAGAAAATGAAAAGGCAGAACTGAATCACAGAATCGATGTTACTCTTCCTTCGAGAGGCAGAAAATCGGGTGCGTTTCATCCCGTCATGCAGACAATGCACGAGATAGTAAATATAATGCATGGACTCGGCTATTCTGTTGCAGAAGGTCCCGAACAGGAAGAAGAGTTCTATAACTTTGAATGTCTCAATGTCCCGAAATGGCATCCGGCACGTGATATGCAGGATACGTTTTACTTCCCTGACGGAACACTCTTACGCACTCACACTTCACCCGTTCAGATTCGCTCAATGCTGAAATACGGTGCACCTCTCAGAATCGTATGTCCCGGCAAAGTTTATCGCAGGGATAACGACACGACACATTCGCCGATGTTTAATCAAATGGAAGGTCTGCTAGTCGACAAAAACGTATCATTCAGCATGATGAAAGGTACAATGACGGAGATGTTAAACGCGTTCTTCGGGAGGAGTCTTAAATCACGATTCAGAGCGAGCTATTTCCCGTTCACTGAGCCGTCAATGGAACTCGATATCGAATGCGTTGAATGTTCCGGCCATGATGAACACTGCCGCGTATGTCATGGTACAGGCTGGCTTGAGGTCGTCGGTATGGGAATGGTTCACCCGAATGTTATCCGCGCAGGCAAAATTGACCCCGATGAATTTAACGGCTTCGCTTTCGGTATTGGTCTCGACCGCATGGCCATGCTCAAATACGGAATTTCGGATTTGCGATTATTATTTGACGGCAATATCTCATATTTCATGTCGGGCTTTAAGGGGGCTGAATAGTCATGTTAGTATCATGGGAATTATTGAAACACTTCATTGATATTGAGCCTGTGAACTTAACGCCTGAAGATTTAGCTGAAAGACTGACATTTTCAGGTTCAGAGATTGAGAGCATAACGTATACCGCCGGAAAAATGAAGGGAATTGTTGCCGCAAGAATAGACGCTCTCGAACATCATCCGCATGAAAGCAAATACTTCATCGCTCATCTGAACACGGGAACAGGTGAACACGTCTGCATAACCAGTGCGCATAACATGAAGAAGGGCGATATGGTTTTCTATGCCGGTGAAGGTTCAATACTGCCAAACGGTATGGTAATGGGTACGCGTGATTTTGCAGGCATTCAGAGTTACGGAATGATGCTCAGTGCTGAGGAGCTTGGACTTCATGATGTCGATGATCCTTCAGGGCTGCTCATACTTACGAATGACGCAAGGCCCGGTGATGACGCAAGGAGCCTATATCATTTGGGTGATGTGATTCTTGATGTCTCGATTACTCCCAACAGAGGAGACTTGTTGAGCCTTTTAGGAATGGCACGCGAGATTAAAGGCTTATATCCCAAGTCAACGCTCAAATCTCCCGAATGGTTAAGGCCATTGAAACAGGATAAAGAATGGACTGAAGACTTCGGAAAAATTTCACTCCCTGATAAAGGATGCTTTGCTTACAGGTTAGGACTCGCAACGGGAGCAAAGATAAGCAGTTCACCGTTGACCGCAAAAGTAGATTTAGCTCACTTAGGCATGAGACCAATCAATAACGCCGTAGATGTTACGAACTATATTATGCTCTTACTCGGTCAGCCATTGCACGCATTTGACCTCAACACACTTCCGGCACGTGAAATCACAGTGAGGGCTGCACATGATGGCGAGACCATGATGACCCTTGACGGTAAAGACAGAGTGCTCACTGAACGCGATATGCTGATTACGTCAGGAGGAGAAGCAATTGCTCTTGCCGGTGTAATGGGAGGAGAGCAGACCGGCATTAATGATGACACAACTACGATTGTGATTGAGAGCGCAAGTTTTTCACCCGTCCGTGTTGGGCACACTTCAAGGAGACTGGGAATAAATTCTGAGGCCGCATTCAGATTCGCAAGGACTGTTGACCCGGCATTAAGTAAGTCTGCACTCATGGCCGCTACTACTCTTATGCGCGACTGGTGCGGTGCTGTTGTCGATTACAGGCCGTTATCCGCAGAGAATGAAATCAATGAACCCAAGCCCGTTAAGCTCACACGCAAAAAGCTGTCTATATATCTCTCATGGGATAACATGAACGAGGCACAGAAAATTCTTGAGGGATTCGGGATTAAACACGTTAAAGGTGAAGGGGACGAAAGAACATTTATGCCTCCGACATCAAGACCAGATATTGCAATCGAAGAAGATTTAATCGAAGAAATCGGACGTTACAGAGGCTATAACGATGCGCCCGATAAACTGCCCGGTGAAATGCCCAAACGCGCGGATATTGGCGACACATTGAGGCTGTCTTCATTTGTGAGAAATATTTTGATGTCCCGCGGATACACTGAGGTCTTAACGTATAGCTTCCTTCCCGAAGATTTTCCCGATAAGTTACGTATTCCCGAAAGTGATTCGCGTCATGACACACTCAAACTCGCTAACCCGATTAGCCGCGACCAGATGGCCATGCGTACAACATTGATTCCTGGATTACTCGCAGGACTGAAGACTGCAATTGTATCGGGCTGGCGCGAACCCGTGAG
>JAFPWQ010000121.1 GCA_017394925.1 Synergistaceae bacterium | reverse complement strand
CGATTGCAAATACTTCGGGCAGAATGTCATCGAGTGATTGAGAATCATTTTGCACCTGCGATTTTAATTCTGTGAAACGCGATTTAATTTCTTCGTCTGTCTTTGCGTGTACGTCATCAGAATATGAATTGACGATCTCAACAAGTGATGTATATTTTTTCAGTGCGCGGTCATTAGGATCAAGACCGAGAGCTTTTTTTATACTGTCAAAAATCATATTGTAAAATTTTTTTCCTCCTGTATAAATTGAATCAATAATGACAAGAAAGATTATCACGAATTTTTTTCACGTACAACGAGTAAAGAAATGAGAATACGAGCAAATATGATAAGATATACGCACATGTCATTTTAAGCGGAGGCTGTTAAAAGAATGCAGGAAGTCAAAAAAGTAACGACTGAAGTGGGAACAAATGAATGGCAGCTTGTAGTATTTGTTCTCGGTGATCAGTCTTTCGCTATCAATGTTGATAAAACTCGTGAAATTTTACGCTGGCCGGGCGTGCGTTCGATTCCTGATGCGCCCGTTGCATTAATCGGTATAACGTCAGTTCGCGGTGAAGTCCTTCCAATGGTAGACCTGCGAATCTTTCTGGGCATTCCCCCGATCACGCCTATGGAGCAGAGCAAAGTTATCATTGCAGAGTTCAATGAAGTGA
The DNA here is from genome assembly GCA_017394925.1 of Synergistaceae bacterium. Taxonomy (GTDB): domain Bacteria; phylum Synergistota; class Synergistia; order Synergistales; family Aminobacteriaceae; genus JAFUXM01. The sequence goes on along the minus strand of JAFPWQ010000121.1, from coordinate 5,344 downwards.
AACTTGGCTTTGTTGTCGATGCAGTAGAAAGAATTTACAGAATCAAATCCGAAGATTTAGACGCGAGCATGACGGGAAAATATTTAGGCGACTGGATACTCTACGTAATCAAACGCGATTCACGAAATGTATTGCTGCTTGACTATGAAGCAATAGTGCAGACGATAAGCCCGCAGTTAGTCATTCAGCATTCAGGAGATCCGGGCAAAGCTGTCTCAATGATGGAAGGAGTTGGTCATCCAGGCGATTATCACATTATCGTTGCGGAAGACTCGCCGCTGATTCGCAAACAGGTTGAAGATGCATTAATGGCGAGCGGATTCACTGACTTGCATATATGCCCTGACGGAAAAGTTGCGTATGATTCAATTGTGCGTGAAGGTGAACACTGCGACTTGCTCATAACGGACGTTGAAATGCCCAGACTTGACGGTCTGACACTGACACGAAGGATCAAAGAGAATCCCGAAACGAAAAATATTCCTGTGATAGTCTTCTCGTCAATCATGGCCAATGACATCAAGAATAAGGCCGCGAGTGTCGGAGCAAATTATCAGGTAACGAAGCCGGAGATAACTATGCTTGTCGAATGCGTTGTGAAAGTTATCCGTGAGAAACAGCAGAAAGAAGAAGAAACTGTATAGCCTGATATGATATTACCGTTCTGGAATTCAGAATTATACGTTGAAATTTCATCATGGTTTCCGTTTGGAAAAGATTATCACCCTGTATCACTGAACAGATTTTATGACGGCACATTAAAGCGCATATCAGAATCATCATTGAATCTCGGCAGTGAATTTTTCTTCATGGCCTCACCTTTAACCGGCTGTGTGGGCAATTTATCGCGTGAAAATTTCTTTAAGTACGGACCCGATAACTTTTTTAATTTAGGATTCTTAATGACGTTCGGATATTCGGAAATGCTCGAAAAAGTGATAATAGCTTCTCTCAGTCTTCTTGAATCATCAAAGGGATTATTTGCAGGCATTACATCGTGTTCATTATGGAGCCGTGGAATTCTTGAAGGCACAACGAAAGTTATAGCGATTGCGGGCGATGATCCGTTTTATGACTGCAGAGAATATCTCAAAGGGCTTGCGAAACTTCTTGAAGATGCAAAAGACTTCATGAATACGCAAGACATTTCATATTATGCAGAGAAATTTGGTTATGACAGATTCTTTATGCAATGGGAGAATGATAACCCGTTGGATTTACGAATCAGCGAAATATTATCCGAGTTTGAGACAGATACGACACGGAATATAATCGGAGGCTCATCAGTCGAAGAATTTCCGCCGTTTTTGGGAACAGCAGTTAGTGCAATTGCAGAAAACAGTCTTGCATGAAAGGAGCGGTTATATTGGCAAGAAAGAAAAAGAACAAAGAGATTGAACCTGTTGAACTTGATCCAGTTGAAGAAGAACTTGATTCAGAGTCATTATCTTCAGCTGAAGAATCAGAATTAGACGACGAAGAAGAAAACGAAGAATTTGATGAAAATATGCATGACGAAGATAAAATATCTGACAATGGAGAGCGTGAACTCATAGATGAAGGACATGACAGAGGATATGTAACGCCCGTAGATATTGAGCGTCATATACCGGCTGAATCATGGGACGTTGAAACGCTTGACCGTATATTCACAAATCTTCAGGAAATGGGGATCGATGTTGTCGATAAGGCTAACTTAGGGAAGATACCTGAAGCACAAGAACAGCGCGAGGAATTTATCCCTACGATTGATAGTGAGCTTACGAAACTTGATGATATACCATTAACTGATCCCGTCAGAATGTATTTGCGTGAGATAGGCAAAGTATCACTATTAACAGCAACAGAAGAAGTTGAACTTGCCAAACGAATGGAAGCCGGAGACGTTGAAGCAAAGAAGCGTTTAATCGATGCAAATCTGCGTTTAGTTGTGAGTATCGCAAAAAAATATATTGGCCGCGGAATGCTTTTTCTGGATTTAATTCAGGAGGGCAATCTGGGATTAATCCGTGCGGTTGAAAAATTCGATTACAGAAGGGGATTCAAGTTCAGCACCTATGCTACATGGTGGATACGTCAGGCAATAACCAGAGCAATAGCAGATCAGGCGAGGACAATAAGAGTCCCTGTTCACATGGTCGAGACGATAAACAAAATGGTGCGTGTATCGCGATTACTTGTGCAGGAACTTGGGCGCGAACCTTCAGACGAAGAAATTGCGAAGAAAATGGGCATTGAGCCTTCAAGAGTTGAAGAAATCAGACGCATATCACAGCTGCCGGTATCACTTGAGACTCCAATCGGCGAGGAAGAAGACTCACAGCTTGGAGATTTCATTGAAGATCATGATCTGCCCAGTCCTGATGAAGCCGCCGCGGGTCATTTGTTGCATGAACAGATAGAAGATATGCTAAGTACACTTTCAGACCGTGAGCGTGAAGTTCTGCATTACAGGTTCGGACTTGAGGACGGACATTCATACACGCTTGAGGAAGTCGGGAAGAAATTCAACGTAACGAGAGAGAGAATCAGACAGATAGAGGCGAAAGCACTTCGGAAATTACGACAGCCGAGCAAGAGACTAAAAGACTTTCTTGATTAAGGAGGCCGTTAATGGCAGGAAGCAGTTTCATAAAGACAGTGAAAGGAGCAAGACGGGGAATATCGCTCTCGAAGAAAATTAAGCATAGTTTATTCGGGGCGTTATTACTTCTTGTTGCTCTTCTCATGGGAAGCGCGTTGTTGGTCTGGTGGCAGGAAAGGAATTTTGCAGGCTCATATCTTGATTCATTATGGTCTGTGATGTTCACGCTTATCGGTCAGGGTGAATTTGCTGCGTCTCCGAGAACTTTCTGGGGACGTATGATAGTGTTCCTGCTTTCAGTATTCGGTGTAGCAGTCTTCGGTGTAGTATTTGCTGAAGTCCTGCAGAGAATAATCAACAGCAAGATAAAAACGATGTTAGGGGAGATGATGGGAATAAATACGTGCAAATTTGAAGGACATGTATTAATCTGTGGCTGGAATGGTCGCGGCCCGTACTTAGTCCGTGAGTTACAGGCAACGGAAAGACAGGTAGCATTAATTGCGAAAGAGAGACCCGATGATTTAGACAGTGAAGTATTCTTTGTGCAGGGCAATCCTTCCGAGCGTGATACGTTAATCAGGGGAGGCATACTCAAAGCACAGGGAGCTATTATTCTTGGAGATCCTAATTTCGGTGCAGACGATTCGCATTCAATCTTAACGGCACTTGCAATCGAAGACTTATCGCCTGATGTCTACACTGTCATGGAACTTCACAACCCCGATAATGAACGTTATGCGAGATATGCGCGTGTCGATGATATATTATATTCTGACAGCCTGATAGCCGACATAACAGCAATGTGTACTCACAACGAAGGCATTTCCGCATTCATACGCGATGTATTATCTGCTGCTGATGACGGATACAGTTTTGCGTCATTCGATGTCTCGTATGATTATGAGGGCAGGACTATAGGCGAGATGTTCGATTACTGCCGGAGCGAAGGTGCATTCCCTGTTGCGGTTATCACTCCTCCTGACATTAAAGACGCGAAAAAAATTCCTGTGTCAGAATGGAATTCAGAAGTGAATCCTCCTGCCGATAAAAAAATTGAACTTCCTATGAAGGTTGTATGCTTCGTAAAGGATAACGAATCAAAGAAGAAGTAAAATAGAATCAAAAAAGAATCAAAACGGGAGGCCATGAATTAAATCACAGTCTCCCGAATTTTTTTTGTCCTGAATGAATTTAACCTTTGAACGGCTTAATGTCCTTCAGTGCATCTTTGAGTGAAATCTCTGCGTCTCCGTTGTCAATGTCAATGAGTGTATATCTGTCATTGCCCATGCCTAACTCTTTCATGTATGATAACTGACGAAGGCCATGACGCGACTGCATACGTTCAACGAGGGCAGCTCTGAAATGCTCAGGCATAGCGTAAATCAAATCGACAGACGCAGAATCAATTGCGAGAATATCAAGAGAGGCGAGAATTCCGACATTGGGAGTTACAACTGGTTCTGCAGCTACACCTTCACAATCGCATGATACTGACATATTGCGCATTACATTAATGAATGATATGTTAGGTGCAAAATGATCTGCGGTAGCTTTTGATGATTCGCTGATTCTCTCCATGAACTCTTCTTTTGCGATATCCCATTGATTTGGTTGTCCCGGTGTCGTGTGAATCATTGCCTTTCCGATTCTGCCGTCAGCACAGCCGATTCCGATGTTCTTGTTCGAACCTCCGAAGCCGCCCTGAACATGTCCCTTGAAGTGTGTGAGTACTAAAAGCGAATCATAATTGAGTAAATTTTTGCCTACAGACATTTCCGTAAAATAATGACCGCCTTTGACCGGCAGCATTGCAGTTCCGTCTTCATCGAGAATATCAACGGGTGCGAATGTCCAGCCGTTAACCTTGAGTGTTTCTCTGTGCTGTCTGGTTGTGTATCTGTCGCCTTCGTAGTATGCATTGGTCTCAACGATGTGAGCTTCTGGCAGATGATTTGCGATTAAATCTTTGACCCATTCACGCGGAATTATATTCGGTCCGTGAGGTTCGCCTGTGTGAAGTTTAATTGCTGCTTTGCCGGTTATGGGTTTGCTTACGCGTTCGTAGATTTTCTGAAGTCCTGTTGATGATAGATCTCTGGTGAAATATACGATTGATTCATTTCCTGTGCGCTTGTCGTAGGGGGTGTAGATATTTCCGTTGTGAGCGAGTGCCATTGTGAAAATTCCTCCTGTGTGAAAAATTTCTTTGATTTTAGCACACGCACATAAAAATTATGCCGGATATTATTATTTCATTCCGGCACTTTTGACTCGTTCATTGCTTTTTGTCTTTCACGTTCAGCTTTTAGTCTGAGATTATGTTCTCGCATTGCATCTACGCGGGGTTTTAACGGCTTAAATCGTGAAAAATCTCTTATCGGCGGCATATCTGAGAAATCAATATCTTCGTCCCGCATTTCCATTAGCCTTAATATACGCGCTTTCATTTCTTCACGTTTCTCGGGGGTTTTTGCAAGCGCAAGAACATCACTAATTCCCATTAACATAACGTCTTCTTTCCTCCTTTTCTGCTCTTCTTGCTGAAATGATTCGGATTATATCATTGCCGTCTATTTGGATTCGCTCAACATAAACAACAAACATTAATAAATTACCTCCGATACTGCCTATAGTATCCCAGCGTTCTTCACCTGTATATTCATCAACAGAATTGAATTCATATACTGCATCTGTATCAAGGAAGACAGATGCCGCTACCTCAAAATCAACATCGTGTTTACGGATATTGAGCTG
>JAFPWQ010000120.1 GCA_017394925.1 Synergistaceae bacterium | reverse complement strand
GATCCCTGAATGCATAGCCGCCTGAATAACCGCGTTCACGTGAGGCAAGCGAGGCAATTAAATTTTCGCGTTCTCTTTCGTCAGGCAGTACATGCGATAATCCCGCTGACCTCACTTTGTCCTCGTTCGCAAGTACTCTCCGCCTCGTTAAGTTTACACGACCCTGATCGTCTATATCTTTCACCATGACTAAAACACGGTCGCCTGGTTTAAATACATCTTCGATTCGCGGGACTCTTATCGTGCTTACTTCACTGATATGCAATAAGCCTTCTTTGCCGGGCATACATTCGACAAATGCACCGAAGTTGATTAAGCGCGTAACTGTTCCAAGAAAGACTTCACCGGCGGCAAGCTCACGTGTAAGCGATAACACAACTGCTCTTGCGTCCTCAACCTGTGCCATTGTAGGACCGGAAATTGTGATCGTTCCGTCATCTTCAATGTTCATCTTTACGCCCATTCTCTGAGTTATGCTCCGTACTACTTTTCCGCCTGCACCAATTACATCGCGTATCTTGTCGGGGTCAATCTCAAACGTTACGATTCTGGGTGCATTCGGTGATAATGCGTTCGGTCTCGGGACTGCTGCCTCCATTTTTTCGAGCAGTTCGAATCTTGCCTTACGTGCCTGTCCAAGTGCCTCTTCAAGAATTTCGCGCGTTATTCCTCCGGCTTTATTGTCCATTTGAAGAGCCGTAACTCCTGCTCTCGTTCCTGCTACTTTGAAGTCCATATCACCGTAATGATCTTCGAGTCCCTGAATATCCGTTAAGATTTGCACTTTGTCGCCCTCTTTGATTAAGCCCATTGCGATTCCGGCAACATGGCATCTGATTGGAACTCCTGCGTTCATCATTGAGAGTGAACCTCCGCAGATACTCGCCTGTGAACTTGAGCCGTTAGATTCAAGAATGTCTGAGACAACACGAATAACATACGGGAATTCTTCTTCTGAAGGGATAACAGGAAGTAATGCACGTTCTGCAAGTGCTCCGTGTCCTATCTCGCGTCTTCCGGGTCCTCTCATTGGTCTTGCTTCTCCGACTGAGAACGGCGGAAAATTATAATGCAGTAAGAATCTTTTTGCCTCTTCGTTGAGCTTTATTCCGTCCTGAATCTGATCGTCCTCACCTATCATTCCCAGCGTAGTTGTCGCTAATGATTGTGTCTCGCCTCGTGTGAATAATGCTGAGCCATGCACACGCGGCAATATATCAGTCTCACATGTTACGGGTCTGATTTCATCCATTCTGCGGCCGTCAACACGGATATGCTCATTTATGATTATCCCGCGCATTATTGTTTTTACGCGGCTGTCTATGTAGGCTTTAATGTATTCTTCTTTGTCGGGATCTTCTTTGAGGAGTTCACTGAAATGTTCTTTTGCGGCTGTCTTGATTGCGTCTATTTTTTTCTCGCGCGGTTTCTTCTCGTGAATTCTTACTGCTTCGTCAACTTGTCCGTCAAGATTTTCGCGTACCCAGTCGTCAATTTCAGGAATTTTTTCGGGCAACGGAACTTCAATTAATGGCTTGCCGACTTCCTCCTTCATTCGTTTTAACACTGCGATTATCTTCTTTATCTCAGAGTGTGCAAGTTCAAGCGCATCTACTAATATTTCTTCTGAGACTTCGTATGAACCTGACTCTACCATTGTGATTCCGTCTTCATGGCCTGCTACTATGAGATTAAGCAGTGAGTTATTCATTTGATTCTCTGTTGGATTCACGATTAAATTTCCGCCGATTAAGCCTATTCTCACTGCACCTACTGGACCTCCCCACGGAATTCCTGAGATTGCAAGTGCCGCACTCGCCGCATTTATGCCAAGTATATTAGGAGGATAGACCTGATCAACTGCCATTACAGTATTGACCACATGAACATCATTGCGCATGTCATCATTGAATAATGAACGTATAGCCCTGTCCGCAACTCTTGAACCTAATATTGCACTATCTGCCGGTTTACCTTCGCGCTTCACAAATCCTCCGGGAATTTTTCCTGCCGCGTAATATTTTTCTTCGTAGTCCACAACCAAAGGAAAAAAATCTAATCCTGTTCTTGCTTCGTCCGTCATACATGCCGTGCTTAATATTACCGTCTCTCCGTGTGATGCAAGTACTGCACCGTTTGCCTGCTTCGCTAACTTCCCTGTTTTGAATACGAGCGGTGATTCTCCTATCATTACAGAATATACTTTTTCCTGATTCTTTTGCTGAGTCTTTTGCTGATTCGTTTCCTGATTCAAATTATTTATTTCCTCCTGAGTTTTTCATTGCGATATATTTTACTCATACACACAGAAAAAATCACGCTCTTTAACTTGTCATGATAGAATTAATTTCACGGAGAGGCATTTGGAATTAATTTCCTGAATGAGGCTGCCGGGGGTCGCCCCTGAGTAGTCTGAATTTATTTCAGATGAAAGGAGGTGAATGCCAGTGCGAGAATGGCTTGACGGAATAATAAAACTGCTGCAGATCATCGCAACTTCCGCAACAGTCATTGAGCTTCTTTTAAGGCTCGTTCGTTATTGGTTCACCCGCTAAAGGTGATTAGTCTTTATAGATTTGCCTGAGGTGGGTTCCACATCCCCATCTTGGGCAGTCTGTAATCTTTAGAACGTCCGACCTCTCCCGGACGCTTTTATTATACACTAAGTACATATCTCTTTATCTCATTTCCTGAAACGTTATATTTTTCTTTTATCGCACTCACAATATCTTTCACGCTCAATCCTTCGTCAAGCATTCTCTTTGCTTCTGTCTTCCATGAATCATTCTGCATCTCTTCATTGCATCCTTCAACAACAAGAACAAGTTCACCCTTCACTCCTTCAGTAACGCGCGCTAATATTCCTGAAAGAGAATCGCGTATACTTTCCTGGAAGACTTTGCTTATCTCACGAATCAATGCCGCTTTCCTGTTCCCGAATGAATCAATCATGTCTGCAATATGCTTATCTGCTTTGTGAGGCGAAACGTAAAAACATAACGAACATGTTAAACCTTTCAGTGAATCAAAGAGTCTCATTCTCTCATTATGTTTTTCAGGAGGGAATCCAATGAACATAAACGGCTGTGGATTTAACCCGGATAACAGGACTGCAGGAATCACGGCTGAAGGTCCCGGCAGAACATCACAATCAAGTTCCTCGTCTAACGCACGTTTAAGCAATATCCATCCTGGATCAGAAATCCCCGGTGTACCTGCATCAGATATAACTGCGATTCGTTTTCCTTCGCGCAAATCTGAAAGCAGATAATTCACTCTCTCATTCTCATTGTGAACATGAAACGAGATTAATTTCTTGTCCGTTATATCATAATGACGCAATAATATTCCAGATGTCCTCGTGTCCTCGCACGCAATAATATCGGCCTCACGCAATACACGTAATGCCCTAAGCGTTATGTCTTCGAGATTGCCGATCGGAGTCGGCACAAGTGCTAAAGGCATTATGACTCTCTCACTATGTCTATAATCGTAACTTCAGGAGGCGCAAACAGTCTCATCGGAGTTCCGTTGAAACCTGCTCCATTGCTGACGTATACATATCCGCCTGACTTGCGCGATAATCCCTGCGTGCTGTGCTGGGACATGCTCTTAAAATATCCCAGAGGCCAGAACTGTCCGCCGTGAGTATGACCTGCAAGCATTAAGTCAAACTTGCCTTCTGAATCAAACGGCAGTCCGGGACGATGTTTAAGCACTAGCACAAATTTATTCTTATCATCAGGCTTAAGATACGGAGATAACCAGCCGTAAAAAGCATCATCAAGTCCGATAATCACGATTTCGGCAGCTTCTGCGCGTTCAAAGATTAAGAGTTTATATCCGCAGTCCCGTATGATCTGTTCAACATCTTCATCGAATAAGTGATAGTATTCATGATTGCCGTTTACAGCAAATGCACCGTAACGCATTTTCCCGGCCATGTCTTTAAGCAAAGCAAGTTCACGTTCTCGGTAAGGCAATATTTTGCCGTCAATAATATCTCCGCCGAGCAATAACATATCAGGTTCTGATTCATTCACGAGATTAGCTACGCGCTTAATGTGTGCATATGTCGAAAGTCCGCCTATATGTACGTCAGATAAAAACGCAATTCTGATTCGATTCATGCCTTCAGGAAGTTTTTTTGTCGGGATTACTACATGCCTTGCTGTAACAAAATATGCCTCGCAAAGACAATATACAGTTCCAATGAATGCAAGTATGACTGAGCATAATATTTTACGCATTTTAATTCCCGTCAGCCATGCAAGAAAGTCTACTGCAAGAAACGAAAAGAATAATAATATCGTGATGATTGCCCACGTCATTGAAAGAGCACGCAGAATTTCAGCCCAGCGTCCGGGAAAAATTTCAATGAATGGCGAATGAAAATCATATCCCGCAATATGACCCGTGATAAGCCAGAATAATCCCCAGCATACAAACGCAATAATAATTGATTTATGGACTCCCGATAATTTTAATCTTCCGTAAATAAAATACTGAATCACAGCTGAAAGTAACAGTAATTTCGACAAGTTTTCATCTTTCCTCCTTATATATCATATGACTTCAGTAATTCCTGAGTGTAATTATTATTTTCATCTCTGACTATCAGAGGCGGAAGTATATTTAATCCCTCGCCGCCGTTTTTTACACACTCGGATAAAAATATTCCTGAATTATAATTCATTTTGGGATATACGAATCTGATTCTCTTGGGAATGATTTTATGTGAGGTCATAGCATTCATGAACACGTCTAATCTTTCACTGCTGAAGACCGCAAACATTCTGCCGTTGCTCTTAAGCACACGGAATGCAAATTCGCCGGCATCATCAACCGTACAGGACAATTCAAGCCTCGCCGTTGAACGTGATGAATTACTGCTCAGTCTTCCGCGTGAAAGCGATTCATACGGAGGATTAATCACAAGAACATCAAATATTTCACGTGGGAATAAATTTTTGTCGCGCAAATCTCCGTTTATGAATGAAATATTATTTATTGCGTTAATATCTGCGTTACGTTCTGCAAGTTCAATTAATTCACTCTGAATATCAAGCCCAGTAACATGAATCTTTGCGCCGAATTTCATGGCCAGTATTAAAGCTATTGCACCTGATGCACAGCCTGCTTCTATTATTTTTGAATCACGTGAACGAAGTTTTACCCATGAGGCTAATAATATAGTATCGAGATTGACACGCGGACCTGTTAAAGGCTGAAGGAGTTTTAATTTGCCGCCGAAAAATTCATCACATGTAGAATTTTCACACATGATTTTATTTTATTTCTTGAGGAATGAAATTATTTTTCTGAATGCGTCTGCTCTGTGCGAGATTTGATTCTTGATTGAAGATGATAACTCTGCGAATGTCTTTTTGTAACCGTCAGGAATGAATACAGGATCATAGCCGAATCCATTAATGCCGTTGGGTGAATCTGCGATTGTCCCGTAACAATGGCCTTCAGTGATGAGCATATATTCATCCGGGACAGAAAGCGCGAGTGAAGCTGCGAATCTTGCATTACGATTTGATTCATTTGCGAGTTCATGAAGAAGCCATGAAATTTTATTATCGTCATTGCCCTGAATGATTCTTGCTGAATACAAACCCGGTGCACCGTCAAGAGCTTTAACTTCAAGACCGCTGTCGTCAGCAAGACAGGGAAGCCCGGATTTTTCTGACCATGCTTTAGCCTTTAACATTGCATTCTCAGAATAACTTTTGCCGGTCTCATCGACAATCATACTTGCAATCTCAGGAGCAAAAATAATTTCATTCGCAAATTCATCTGAACATGAACGTATTATCTGCGTGAACTCTTTATACTTTCCTGCGTTCCCTGTAGCTATAATTAATTTATCGAATATCATGATGTTTTCTTAGGCATCCTCCACACACGGCCAAGTTCAACCGTTCCCCCTGATTTAGGAGGCTTTGAATCAATCAGGAATCGTACTTGTGAAACAGGCGAAAAATTTTCCTGTAACGTTCTTACGATCCCTGTGAGTAATAACTGACTCTTACGCTGTCCCATTGCATCAAGTGCCGGGATAAACTGCCCCGACATATCAAGAAATGCTGTGTCGTCATCTCTGAATACGTGAAGCAGTTTTATTTTCTCTGCATTCGGAACTTCGCTAAGTGATAATAATTCAGTTAGTGCATCCCTGATGTTATCTTCAGGAGTGCGGGAAATAAAATTTTTCTGTGTCTCTGCAATCGAATCATCCCGAACATGATAAAGATTAATCACGACCTGCGGAACTCCTTCACTGGCTCTCAATGCGTCCTGAGTTACTCTCTGATGTTCTGAATCCTGAAAACGCGATAAGTCTTCCTGATTCTCGATTCTGTCTTCGGGTTTGAGCAGTAATTTCTTGCTGAAGAAATCAACTATCCATGATGCTCCAAGATAACCAGACACGAAAAATAATAATATTAACCCAATGCACATTAATATCTTGAATAATAACGGCGTAGGCTTGTTATCATCATAATCTTCTTCGTAATTTGCTCTCTGTCTTGCAGGCTGTCTTCTCATTGCTTCCTGACGTGCCTGCCTTCTTCTGTGAGTCGGAACTCTCACTCTCTGTTCACGTTCACTTATTACTGAAGGTGTTTCCGTTGATGATGTTGATGATGCTGATGATGATACGCTTCTTACTCTTCTTACCGGCAATTCTGAAATTCCCCCTTAGTTAATATAACCTGATATGCCCAGTGCCATAGCATGAGCAATTTTATTCTGATATGCTTTCTGTGTGAGCTGCATTGCTTCGTTTGCATTCGTAACAAATCCGACTTCGATTAAGACCGCCGGCATTCCTGCACCCCTGAGAACAAAGAAAGGTGCCTGTGCAACTCTTCTCATTGGGAGTCCGTTTCTCACGCCCGAATTATAGAGTGCCGCCGCAAAGTCTGTACTCTCTGAAATTTTATTATTCTGCTGCATGTCTCCGAGTATCCGCAATAACATCTCTGTCCTTCTGTCAACGTTCGCGGTATCCATGCCCTTGCCTTCAACATATTCTCTGTTTTCGACTTTAGCAAGATTCATTGCATCTTTATCAGTCGGAAGGGCCATGATGTAAACTTCGATTCCTGTTGTAGATTTTTTTGACGGCAGTGCGTTTACATGAACACTCACGAATAAATCTGCGTTCACTTCATTTGCAATATCTGTGCGTTCCTGAAGTTTGAGATATACGTCCGTGCGTCTGGTCATCACGACATTGTAGCCGAGTGCTAATAATTCGCGTTCAAGTTCAAGTGCTATTGCGAGATTAACATTCTTTTCTGTTACTCCGTTATCAGATGCGCCCGGGTCTTTGCCTCCATGCCCTGCATCAATGACTACGGTTTTTCGTCCTGCCGCAATATTTTTTCTGGTACTGGGAACATTCGGTGTTGTCGGAATGATAATCGTAGTCTGCTGTCTTGTTGCCTGTGATGTCATATCCTGACCGTTGATATTAATTATGGGGTCAGGCTTTTTCGGCACTGAAGGCTTTGCTGGTGCTGCATGCTTCGCAGGCTCTGGTGCTTTAGCGATAACGGGAGCAGGTGCAGTTTTCGGAGGCTGATTTGTTGATGGGACAACCTGAACGATATTTACACTTGAGGGATAAAAGAATTCAAACGCGATTCGTCTTGGTGATGACAAAACTAATTTTTCGGCCTTAGTTATTCCCGTCGGTGAAAATACAAGCTCAATCCCTTCTGCTTTGCGTTTTAATTCAGCCTTGATATTTGAATACGGCGATGATATTCGTGATGAATTCTCAAGACTTGAGGCAAATAATGCAT
>JAFPWQ010000119.1 GCA_017394925.1 Synergistaceae bacterium | reverse complement strand
GATGTAATTTATGACCGAAGCAAATAATGTTACTGTGAATGAAACTCCAACTACACCGGTAACACTTGCAAGCTGCATGAGTCCCAAGTTCCAGAACTGCGATACTGACAGCGAAGTCATCACGGAAATAAACGGGTTATCGATAAAGAATTCTGATACTGCTATTGCCGCAGGAAACGCATAGTAAGAAATGATTCGCCTGGCTCGCAAATACCTGCAGAGAAAATAAACAAAAAACGGGAACCAGATCCTTATGCCGTTGTACGTACAGAACACTTGATTCATAATGTTGAAATTATCTTCAACAAGCCCGAAAAATGTTATGTTGGCCACGATTATCATTCCAACAAGCATCAGCATAATTGATGACCATTTCGTGCGGTTGTTGATGAATCTGATAAGCGGTACGGCAAATATCCATGCACATATGCCGGTGTTGAAAATGCCGTAAGAAAACATTGTCAGCAATGAACCCAGAATCAACCAGAAATACGGATGATTCTTCTCAAATTCTTTCATGTTTCTTCCTCCGAACTTTTGTAATTTGTCGGTCGGGATTATAACATAATGCTACTCACTCACAGCCGCAAGAGCATATGCACATACTACAATTGCTCCGGCCTTCTCTAATGCCTCAGATAATCTCAGTAACGTAGCTCCTGTTGTGCAGACATCATCAATGACTGACACTCTTAAACCTGAAACATCATGCGTAATGCGAAAATCTTCTGCTCTGAGTTTCATTCGTTCATGTGCATTCAAGCCTACACGATGTTTAATTTCATTTGTCCATTCTGCCGCCTCAGTTACTTTTATGTCCCAGAGTTCAGACATTCCTTTTGCGAGTTCATATGACTGGTTATATTCACGGGTACTGTTTATGTGAAGAGGAACAGGTATCAGCAAATCAATTTCGGGTTTAGTGAACAGCATCGACATTGCACGCCCCAAAGGAACGCATAAATTCTTCGCGCCTTCATATTTGAATCTGTGAATGATTGCACGCATACCAGTATAGAAATATGACGCTGAATATATAGTCATATGATTGATTCTGCGTTCTATTGGTTCACTCTCGAATAATAATTTAAGATAGCCCTTCTCAATTTCAAATTCTTCTTTTGGTTCTGATTCTTTTGGTTCTGATTCTGGTTCTGGTGATTTAACTTCAATTTGCTTAACAGGAGCTTCAATTACAGGAGGAATATCATAATCAGGAAGTGATTCATTAAACGTATCATCACATGGCCAAAAGAAATGAAGAATGAATCGAAATATTTTAGAGAAGTTCATCGCGTGCCCTTCTCACGAGTTCATCACATCGGTTATTGCGTTCATCTTCTGCATGGCCTTTCACCCAGTGCCATTTGACTCTGTGAATCTTCGTGAGCCTGAGTAACTCTTCCCATAAATCACGGTTAAGAACATCATCACCCGCTGAATTCTTCCAGTTATTGCGCTGCCATTTACGTAACCAGCCTTTGACGAATGCATTCTGCAAATATGCGCTGTCAGTGTGAAGATCAACATCGCATGAAGTCTTCAGTGCCTCAAGTGCTTTTATCGCCGCTGTAAGTTCCATGCGGTTGTTGCTCGTGTTTCGTTCTGCACCGTAAATTTCGCGTTCTGCATTATGTGCCGGTGAATATAATACTGCCGCCCAGCCTCCAAGACCGGGATTAGGTGCTGCTCCTCCGTCAGTGTAAATTATCACGTGCGGATTCATTTCACTCATGATTCTATTCCTCAAAGATTATGCTTATCACTACGGGGCCTTCAGTGTAAATATCACCAGAGGCAAGCGCAGTTATTATCACGGGTTCAGTTATGGCATTCAGAGTTTCGACTGCACTGAAAAATGCTTCACCGTCAAGAGTTCCTACATTACTCGTTGCAGGTTCGGGGATAATTCCGTCATTGAGTGCCTTGTTCCGTAATTCACGAAGAAAGTAATGCAGCATCTCCTCAGCTTTATGTTTGCTCATGTCAGCAAAAAATTTTCGGTATACGGGCTCTCCGTCATGATAAATTACTGTGCTTGTTCCAGTTTCGAGTCTAACTGTGATTCTCATGTTGTCATCAAGTGCGGCATTCTCTCCTGATAACGCCCTCACATATTGCCGGATGTCTGTGCTTTCAAGTTCACGGATTAATTCTTCTTCCTCGTCTGCATTAAAGATAACCGGAATATCACGAAGCCTTGAGAATGACTGATCCGAAATTTTAGCAAGCGCATTAAGTCTCACCTGCTGTTTAAGAGTATTAAGCCCCGAAATAATTTCATCTCTGCTCATTCCAGGTTCAAATGCAGACTGTCCGAGAAGAATATTCGCATTAAGTGCAATCGATTCACTGCGCATTGTCTTCAAATCTTTTTTTAACTGTTCTGATTCATCGCGCATAACACGAAGCAGAATCTCAAGGTCTCTTTTCTCCTGCTCAAGAATTAATTTATCATTCTTCATCGTGTCCAGTTCAAAGCCAACTATGTCCAGACTTGCGGAGGCCTCAGCAAAACTTATGCGCGTATGTTCTGCATTGGCTTCGCTCTGGTTCAGCTGGAACTGCAATTCATTCATCTGCTGCTGCAATATCTTCATTCCGAATAGTGCAGTGCGTACATCCTGAGAGAATACAGACATTACTCCAAGTGTCCCTGATGCAATTAATGAGCCTGTTATCGCAGTGATTAATCTGCTTGTGTGTCTTGGCCTCAGTCCGAATAATGATATGCGCTTCTTGCCGTACTTAGTGCCGATTGAATCACCAGCTACAGCAAGTGCAGCAGAGCCGAATACAAGTGAGAGTATCAGTAGCCAGTTAGTATTTTCAAGCAAGATTCATTCAGCCCCGATTCATGTTCACAAATCTGAAATGCATAAACGGTTCAAGCTCCGCAATCATAACAGCCGCAAATATCATCGTACATCCTGCCGCCATTCTTAATGTTAAACTTTCACCGAGAAAAACTATTCCGCTGAGTAATCCGAACACTGACTCAAGACTCATGATTATCGCCGCGTGTGATGGCTTTGCGTATTTCTGTGCGCATATCTGAATCATGTAACATCCGAACGTGCATAATACTATCGTGAATATCAGCTCAGGAAGTCCGCGCGTACTGATTATCTCTGTTCGGGTCTCGAAGATTAATGACGTAATAAATGACAGAACTGCAAGAGTAACGAACTCAACAAAGCTCAATGTTACGGGGTCGCAGTCCTGAGTGTAATGGTTTATCGCGAGAATCTGAACCGCAAACGTAAACGCACATATGATAGTCAATATGTCGCCGGTATTCATTGAGCCGTTCATGTCATCGCCCGTGAGAAAATACATTCCGAGTACGCAAAGACACGCCGCAAAAAGTGTAACCCAGCCGGGAAAAATTTTTCGTATTCCCCACATCATTAACGGCACTATCAGAACATATATTGCTGATATAAACGCTGAACGTCCTCCGCCGATATATAACAGTCCTATAGTCTGAGTTTCAAGTGCTATAAAAAGCAATGCACCGATTATTATTCCTCCCTTGAGGCATTTGCGAATCGATTCATGAATCCTCCCGTTAAAGAATGCATATATCATTAACGCTCCGGCTGTGAACCTGAGAAATAATAACCAGCATGACGGATATATTGTGATGAGTATCTTCATGGTCGCAAAACTCATTCCCCAGAAGAACGCGCAGAATAATAACGCTGAATCCGCAAGCATTATTTTATTCTCCTGGCTTCGAGATAATATCTCTTTTCCTGTGCATGTCCCATTGAGAATGTCTTTCGGGGCAATACTCCTGACTGTGAAATCACGCTGAAGAAATCACGTTTTGCATTCTCATCGAACGGGGGCATCTCAAAGCCTACACAGCCGGACTCATCCGCAAGTTTCTTTAATGATTCCGAATCATGAATGTAATCAATCTCACAGCCTTTAGCATCAAGATATTTCTGTAAGACGATTAACGGCGAAGCTCCTTTTGACTTATCGACAAAAATTATTCCGTTGCGGCCATGATGATAATAATTCAATGCCCATGAATTTTTTGAACTCGTCCAGCCCTTAACGCATATATTATTCTGAATCTCTGAAATAAATTCTTCAGGATTAACACCTTTGACGATCCTGTGAATAGGCTCAAATTTCAGTGCATCGTCATGAATATTTTCGAGTTCAACCATTGCATAGCGTGAAAGTTCCGTAGGGTTATCGAGGTAACATGATTTGGCCGCCGCGAGTGAATGATTCCCGTCTCCTACGGCAAACGTTAATGAAAGCTCTTTGCTCTTGCGCTTAATGTATGCGTTCATCCGTGTAGTAAATGCTCTTGCCTGTTCTCCGTTAATCAGCCAGCCGTTAATCTTTCCTCCTCCAAGCATTAACTCAAAGCCGTATAATTTCTTCATGCTGTGCTTTGAGTGCGTCAACGGCTCAATGAGATTTTTTTTCTCGTCATCGCATAAGAGAATCACATGTGATAATTCGAGTGCTGCATTTTCACGGATGATTTTGCGCGCCGGGATTCTTTCTTTCACTGTCTCTTCGGTCGCACGGATTCGCGGCATTCTTCCTTCTCTGAAATCATACTCTTCAAGGTCAATTACACCGACAACTCCGCGCCGTATACTTCCGTCAAGTAATTCACGTTCAACATATATATACGAGTCTTTATACTCGGTGAAAATTTTTTGCTCAAGATAACTATTCATTGCGGCGTTAATCTGTTCTATTTTCTGAAGCCCGGACTCGTTCAGCATGGCCTCAGGGAGAATTAAATTATATGCAGACGGTGAATTACCTGCAATATCGCGGACCTTTTCCCAGTAATCCGGCTGTGATGTGAACTGATCACATGCTATGACTGCCCATTTAGCTAAATCTTCAGCATCAGGCAGCAAGAAATTTGCAGATGTGAATATGTGAATCATATCCCTTCATTGTGAATAATGACGTTAATTTTATTTTGCTGATAAAGGCGCGTCAATTCGTTTACTTACGTTATAATCACTATTATAAATTACAGGAAAGGAGAACGAAGCGAATCATGGGAAAATTTTTTGAGACTCACCGCAAAAAGATAATAACACAATCAGACACGCATAGACCCAAAAACGAATCGCAGTCTCAGAAATTTTACGTGTATCAATTCGTTTAGCTAAATTATAATCACTCTCATAAATTACAGGAAAGGAGAACGAAGCGAATCATGCAAAAATTTTTTGAGCTTCACCGCAAAGAAATAATAACGGGAGCAGGCACATTTCTTTTCATAATCGCCGGAGCACTCGCAATGATATTCATGCCTCCAGGTGAATCACATCAGCAAAAGCAAATTCAGACAGCAAATCAGAATCACGAATCGAATCAAGAATTAAATCAGGAAAAGAATCAAAAAGCCAGTCAGGAATCGAATCAAGAACCTCAAATACAAATTCAGGCACAAGAACAAATATCACAAAGAGACATATACGTATACATAACGGGAGCAGTGAAGAAGCCCGGAGTGTATAAATTCCCGGAAGGCTCAAGAATATTTGAAGTCATAGAGGCGGCCGGAGGATTCACACCTAAAGCAGATATTGCAGCGTTAAATCTTGCTGAGACATTCACGGATGCACAGCACATTCATATTCCCCTCAAAGGTGAACGCAATCGCATAGCCCAGACCCAGAACGCTAATAATAATGCAGACACGTATACGCACATAACAGTACAGCCGCAGGAGTCAAAATCAAATGCAAAATCATCGGGTAAGACAGGACTTGTTGATGTGAATAATGCATCGGAGTCAGAGCTTCAGAAATTAACGGGTGTAGGTCCTGCAATTGCGAAAAGAATATACGAGTACAGACAGAAGAACGGAAGATTTAAGAGTGCAGAAGAGTTAATACATGTTCGCGGAATCGGCCCGGCAAAACTTGAGAAAATGCGCTCTCAGATTCTTATACGCTAGTCATTCACAATGGAAATATTACGAGCTGCTCCTATGCTGGGAGTGTTAGCGTCTCTTGTGTCTTCACTTGCACTTTATGATAAATTCGCACTTGCACTCTATAATAAGTCAGGCATGTATGCGTTTGTTATCGTAACTCTTCTTGTGTATTCGGGGATAATGTTATTTTCATATGAACGTAAACTCAAATAT
>JAFPWQ010000118.1 GCA_017394925.1 Synergistaceae bacterium | reverse complement strand
CATGGCACAGTTCGCATATAAGACACTCAACGCAAAGAAGGCGGCACTGCTTTATGATGTGTCGAGCGATTACTCACAGGGACAGCGTGAATTCTTTGTGAAAGGATTCGAGGCTGCCGGAGGAAAACTCGTAGCTGATGAGGGCTTCAGGGGTGAAGATGTAGATTTTCGTTCTCAGCTCACTAACATGAAGGACAGCGGCGCAGATGTGTTAATCTTCCCGTTCATGGGCAAATCACTTCCTCTTGCAGTTAAACAGGCTCGTGAATTAGGAATCGAACTCCCAATCGTAGGCGGAGATGGCTATGGTGATTTCATGTGGGAAATTTCCGGCGAGACTCTTCGCAATACGTACTGGGTCAGCCACGTTGACAGATATGATCCTACACTCGCAGGTTTCTTCGCGAAATATCTTGAGAGTGCCGGGACCGAGTGTCAGGAATTTATGAATGCTGTTATGGCTTATGACTGCGTTTACTGGCTCAAAGATGCAATTGAGAGAGCCGGAAGCACTGACCCCGAAAAAGTTCGTGATGCACTCGAACAGACAAAGGACTTAAAGCTCATGCACTGTACGCTCACGATGGACGAGTTCCATAACCCGAAGGATAAAGACGGAGTTATCCTGAAATGCGATGAGAAACAGAAGAAAGCGTTATTCTGTGAGAAGATTCGCCCGGAATAAGTTTTAGTTTCAAGTTCAAAGTGTGAATTATTTTTCGCCGGCTTTGTGAATATTGCAGGGCTGGCGATAATTTTACGAGGAGGATTTTAATTATGACACGTGAAGAAATGGACAGGATTTTGGGTGTTGAAGGCAAAGAGATATGGGAACCGGATTATGATTACGGTGAAATGTCTGAAGAAGAAAACGAAGAACTAACGAGGCTTCTTGAAAGTCTCACGGAAGATGACCTGCAGCCGGCAAGGGATGAAATTGTAGATCGCAAAACCGGAAGGGTCAAAGAGGTAATATTATATTGCTGAGACTTGAAGACATACGTTTTCGTTATAAAAAAGAGTCAGAGAAATTTTTTCATAAGCATGAAGACATACATCAAGAATTCAAGATTGACGTTTTGAAAGTTCTTAACAAAGACCACGCAGAACAGGTTAATGTTAAGCCTCTGCACGGCAGGTTCAAAGGTTATTCGCGGATTGCAATTGGAAGTTACCGCATAATCTATCAGATCATCAACGATGAAGTTATTATTGTAAGTGTTGCATATGCCGGTTCAAGAGGGGACATCTACAAAAGATTTCAGGGGTGATTTATTTGGCATTCACATTTTCTACGCTCATTCAGCAGATAATCAACGGCTTATCTCTCGGAAGTGTCTACGCACTAATAGCTGTCGGTTATTCACTGGTCTATTCAATATTATTATTCTCAAATTTCGCACACGGAGGCTTTCTCGTTGTCGGAGGATATGCCTGCTATTTTCTCTTAACGCAATTGGGTTACGGTGTTGCAGTCTCAATGACATTTGCACTCTTCGCATCAGGGCTCACGGCAGTAATCACTGAACGCCTCGCCTATAAGCCCATACGCGAACGCACATCAATCACGTTATATCTGCTCATTGCCTCAATGGGAGTGAATATAATCATCGAGAATTTATTCGTCATTACAGTCGGAGGACGTATACGCGCATTGCCTCAGAATACTTTTCCTACAGGAGTGTTTAATCTCATGGGAGGAGTTACGCTCAGTGCATCAGATATTATTTCGCTCATAACAGCCGTAATATTTCTTGGCCTACTTCAGATTTTCCTGAACAAAACGCGCTGGGGTTTAGCGATTCGTGCGGCCGCATGTGATATTCGTACAGCTGGTTTAATGGGCGTTAATGTTACGTTCCTAATCAGCCTCGTGTTTTTCGTTGCAGGTGTACTCGCTGCTGTGGGAGGCATATTCTTATCCGTGCGTTATAGTTTATATCCTCAATTGGGAAGCATAACGACAAAGGCATTTGTTGCGGCAGTAATAGGCGGATTAGGTTCGCTTCCTGGTGCTGTCGTCGGAAGTTTAATTCTTGGTCTTGCTGAAATGCTCACGGCAGGATTCATCAGTTCACAGATGCGTGATTTAGTTGTCTATTCACTGCTCGTAATCATGCTCTTAATCCGTCCGGCTGGTTTCTTCGGTAAGACTATAAGCGAGAAGATTTAATCATGAAGAGAAATATTATACTCATAATAACTGGTTTATGTTTAGCGTTATGGCCTTTGGGAGGCTATCAGGAAGGCATAGTGATTCTGATGTGCATAAACTGCATTGCGGCAATGGGCGTTTCAGTCTTAACGGGCTTCACAGGAATTTTCACGCTCGGACATGCGGCATATATGGCACTCGGAGCATACACGACAGCAATAATGACTGTTAGATATGGGATTCACTGGTTACCGGCAGTAATTGCTGGGGGATTAATGGCTGTGTTAATTGCATGGCTCATAGGCATCCCAACGTTAAAGCTCACTGGTGATTACTATGCTATTGCGTCAATAGGACTTGGCGAGGCAATAAGATTGATTATCGAAAATTGGCAGTCATTCACAAGAGGCTCAAGAGGTTTTCCGGGCATTGACCCATATACGACTCGAATCATGGCCGTAGTGATATTTATTCTGCTTGCGATTTTAATGTTTAATCTTCTGGACAGCAGACTCGGAAGAGAACTCAAAGCCTCACGTGATGATTCGATTGCCGCGTCATTAATGGGATTCAATACGCCGCATTCACGAATGAAAGCATTAGTCATCTCTGCATTCTATTGCGGGATTGCAGGTTCATTATTGGGAGGTTACATGTGCTTCATTCAGCCTTCAATGTTCGACATGATGAAAAGCACAGAATTAACTGCTGTTGTCGTCTTCGGAGGTCTGGGTTCAATGAGCGGTACTATTTTAGGCTCTGCGGCAATAACTCTCATAATGGAATACTTCAGGGATATATCTCAATACAGAATGTTAATCTACGGATTGCTTCTCGTTGTCATCATGGTATTCAGGCCGGAGGGTTTAATGGGCAGTCATGAGATATGGGATCTCTTAAAGTCAAAGGAGGCTGTGAAAAAAGATGCTTGAGCTTTCACATGTTGATATGTTCTTCGGGGGAATAGCCGCACTTCATGATATGAGCTTTAATGTTCAAAAGGGCGAGATCGTCGGCATTATCGGACCCAACGGTGCAGGTAAGACAACGATATATAACATCATATCAGGAGTATATACGCCTTCAGCAGGAGTGATTTATTTTCAGGGAAGTGATATTACGCCTCTGAAAGCATATCAGATTAACAGACTCGGAATAGCGAGAACGTTTCAGAACCTGAGACTCTTTACGCGCTCTACTGTCCTTGAGAACGTCATGACATCCGCACAGAACAGATATATAAATTCATTCAAAGAAGATTTTTTCTCAGGCAATATATCACGCACTAACTGCCCTGACCCGGAATCATGGTACAGCTTTATTGAATCATGTCTGCATATCGGACGCTGGAAGAAAACAGAAAAAGTTTTGCAGTTCAAGAGCATGAAATTACTTGAGCGTGTCGGACTTGCTGACCGTGCAGATCAAATTGCAGGTACACTTCCGTATGGCATGCAGAGAAGACTCGAAATTGCACGCGCGTTAGCTCTCTCTCCCAAACTCTTAATGCTTGATGAGCCTGCCGCAGGTATGAACCCCGAAGAAGTTTTTGAACTCAATGACTTAATCACGGGTATACATAAAGATTTTGACCTGACTACGCTTGTCATTGAGCATCATATGGACTTAATCATGAAGATTTGCCCGCACATAATATGCTTAAACTTTGGAGCAAAAATTGCAGAAGGTTCAAGCGAAGAGATTCAGAATAATCCGGAAGTCTTAGCGGCGTATCTCGGCACTGATGAAGAAGAGGTGATATGAATCATGGCAGAAAAAATTTTGCTTGAGGCTCAGAACATTCACGTGAACTACGGAGCTATTCAGGCACTTTCAGGATTCTCGTTAAAGCTCATGGAGAATGAAATCGTTGCTGTTATCGGCGCAAATGGTGCAGGCAAGTCTACGTTCATGAATGCATTAATGGGAATGGTGAAGATTTCAAAAGGCGATATTTTTCTTGACGGTTATCCTCTGTCATCACAGAACTATAAAATCGTCCGCAGCGGTCTTTCACTTGTCCCTGAAGGCAGAAGAATATTTGCACCTCTCACTGTCGAAGAAAATTTGCGTATAGGCGCATTCACACGAAAAGACATCAGCGAACTCAAAGAAGATTATGACTGGGTATTCTCATTATTCCCGATTCTGAAAGAGAGATTAAAACAATATGCAGGGACATTATCAGGAGGAGAACAGCAGATGCTCGCGATTGCACGGGCATTAATGGCCAGACCCAGAGTCTTATTGCTCGATGAGCCTTCACTGGGACTTGCACCGATAATTATTCGTGAAATTTTCAAAGAGTTAAAGCGCGTCAATGAACAGGGTGTGAGTATATTGCTCGTTGAACAGAACGCAAAACAGGCGTTATTGCTTTCTCACAGGGCTTATGTCCTTCAGACTGGAAGATTATTGAAGGAAGGACTGAGCAAAGATTTACTTGAAGACAGAGACATTAAAGCCGCATATTTAGGTCAGAGCGCATAAAAATTTTT
>JAFPWQ010000014.1 GCA_017394925.1 Synergistaceae bacterium | reverse complement strand
GCTCATTCCTCAACAACATGTCCCATGAGATTCGCACACCGATGAACTCGATATTGGGAATGAATGAGATGATTCTGCGTGAGGAGGAGAGGCCAGAAATCCGCGAATATGCATTAGTGATTCAACGTAGTGGGCGTGCTTTGCTGGGGATAATCAATGACGTTCTCGACTTCTCAAAGTTGCAGGACAAAAAGATGGAAATTATGCCTGTGCGCTATGATTTAGGCTCGCTGATAAATGACCTCGTAAGCATTGCGGCGGAACAGGCCAAAAAGAAATCTCTCACATTCACCGTAAACGTTGACAAGGACATACCCCGCATACTTGACGGCGATGAATACCACATACGGCAAGTCATGCTGAACCTTCTGAACAACGCCATAAAATACACCGAGCGCGGTGGAGTTACCGTTACAATTGGGTATGACACAGCTGACAGCTACAGCATAATGTTGAAATGCTCCGTAACTGACACGGGTATAGGCATAAAATCTGAGGATCTCGAAAATATTTTCGTTCCATTTGAACACGTTGAAGCCTCCCGGAAATTCAGCGCAGATGGCTCTGGCTTAGGTCTTCCGATTGTGCAGAGACTTCTGCAGCTCATGGACTCGGAACTCAAAGTAGAGAGCGTTTTCCACAAGGGATCGACATTCTCGTTTGACGTTAAGCAGGCTGTCATTAAGTGGGAGCCGATCGGAGATTATGAGCGTGCATTCAGTACATCGGCTCGTCAGGGCAAAGCATTTACGCAGTCATTCCAGGCACCTGACGCAAGAGTTCTTGTTGTCGATGATGCAGACGTGAATTTGCTTGTGTTCGCGAATTTACTCAAGAAGACGAAAATCAAAATCGATACGGCCTCAAGCGGAGTCGAAATGCTTCAGATGGTCAGAATGAATCACTACAACATGATATTCTTAGATCACCGTATGCCCGGCATGGACGGAATAGAAGCGTTCCATAACATGAAGAAAATGACCGACGGACTTAATTACAATACGCCCGTTATAGCTCTCACGGCTAATGCTGTACTCGGTGCAAGACAGTTATACATTGATGAAGGATTCAGCGATTATATATCGAAGCCAGTAGACACAGTAAGACTTGAACAGATACTGCTTGAATATCTGCCTGATGATTTAATCATTCGCGGTGAGGACATGAAAGACGATAACGCAAACTCTCCTGCTGTACGTGAAGAATCATCTGCACATGATGAATCAGAAATAGAATCAGAGTCAGAATCATCACAGTATAAAAATATTCCTGGAATTGATTACGATGCGGCAGTAACGAACTGCGGAACTGAAGATACGTTTGTTCAGGCACTTGAGATTTTCTATAACACTCTGGACAAGAAAGCAGATGACATTGAAAGATTCGAGCGCGAGAAGGACATCAAGAATTACACGGTCTTAGTACATGCATTGAAGAGTGCGGCGCGTCTTGTGGGAGCATTAAAACTTTCGGACGATGCAAAATATCTTGAGGCCTGCGGCGATAAAGAAGACATTGCAGAGATTGAAGCAAAGACCCCTGCATTATTATCGCAGTATCGGGGATATAAGCCTGTACTCGAAAAAGTATTCGGGAAGAAAGACGAGCCGGATATGTCATTGCCGGAGATTTCTATTACTGACCTTCACGAAATGTACTCGATGATAAAGGGCTTTGCGGCAGACTTTGATTTAGACAATATCGATAACATGATGGCAGAAGCAAAGAATTATCGAATCCCTGAGTCAGAACGCGAAAAATTTGAACAGATTAAAGAATGCGTAACTAATGCTGACTGGGGAAAACTTGAGGAATTATTATCGTGATAAAAAGCATGGGGGGTTGGCCATGCTAGAATATAAAACGAAAGAAAGAACAAAGAACGAAGAAAGAAAGAGGGAAGAATGACGGAAAATGAGCAAGGTATTATTCATCACAGAAAAAACCAGTTTCATATCCGAAGGCATAATCAATCACTTAAAGGCACAGGACTTTGAAGTTCTGACAGTTAAGCCGGACGTAACAGCGATCTCAAATTTCCTGAAAGAAGACAACGGCAATGATGAAGAAGCAATTGACCCTGAAGTAGCCGCGCTCTTAAGTCAGGAGGCAGGAGAAGAATCATCTGCGTCATCAGGTGAGGCCAAAAAAGACGACATTCCGAGAATATTTATTCTTTATCTGCAGGGTGAAGATAATCTCATGATTGATGTTCTGGGATATATCAAAGACCTTGTTGAGGACAGAGGAATTCGATTCTTTGTAATCGGAACGCAGGAAGAATTAGACGAAGTTATCGGCAAGAAAGCAGATTACGTTGCAGAGAAATATACGCGTCCTGTAGACATTGCCGAACTCTTAAAGCGTTTACAGAAAGAAGGAGAAGCAGTAGACAAGCTCAAGGAGTTCAAGAGCATTCTCATAGTTGATGACGATGCAACTGCTCTGCGTTCAATGAAGAGCCTTTTATCCACGCACTATAAAATTCTCGTTGCGAACTCTGGAATGAATGCGATAACGATACTTGCGAAAAATAAAGTAGATTTGATTCTTCTGGACTTCGAGATGCCCATCGTGAATGGTCCTAAGGTGCTTGAAATGATTCGTTCTGACCCTAATACGGCGAATATTCCGGTTATGTTCCTTACGGCCAAAGGTGATAAGCGCAGTATTATGGAAGTTCTGAGGTTCAAGCCCGAAAAGTATTTATTGAAGACGATGCTCCCGAAAGATATTCTTGACAGTATAGATGAATTCTTCAAGACGAGACGCTAAGCACTAACTGCTCTCATCAATAAAACACTCCTTTCTCAAAAGAGACTCCTGACATGAAAAATGCCGGGAGTTTCTTTTATGGCTTTATGCATATCCTAAACGCCTTAATGCTGCCGGGTCTCTTCTCCAGTTAGGTATGACTTTAACCCATAAGTCTAAAAATACTTTATGCCCTGTTGCCTTCTCTAATTCAGCTCTTGATGTCATGCCTATTTTCTTAATCATGCTTCCGTCTGAGCCGATTAGAATTTTCTTCTGTCCTTCTGTCTCTGCAATCAATGACGCGCGGATATAAAGCACATTACGGTCTGGATATTCATCGGGGCTTTTATACTCTTCGATTTCAACGGCTGTCCTGTGGGGAACTTCGTTATAGAGCAGCATTAATATTTTTCCGCGTATAATTTCACTGGCCATGAATCTTTCAGTTGTATCCATGAGTACATCAGGGTCATAAATCGGGAAGCCTTCGGGAATAACTTTCTTTAACTCAGTGAGCAGATTATCGAGACCGCGCTTTAATTTCGCTGAGACTGAAATTTTAGCCGTGAATTTAAACAAGTTATCATAGAGTGCAAAAGCTAATTTAGGGTCTGAACGATCAGATTTGCTTGCGACGAGAATAACGGGTACATTCGGAAGCATAACTGAGATCTCGTAATCATCCTGAGCACGCGTTCGTGTTCCTGCGTCAACGAGCCATAAGATTACATCTGAACCTTCAACTGCACCTGCGATTGCGTCATTCAAAAAAATTCCGAGCTTATCGCGCGAATTATTCACTCTGTAGAGTCCGGGAGTATCAGTGAATATTATCTGAGAGTCATTATCGTTATATATACATCTGATTGAATTTCTGGTAGTCTGCGGCTTGGGCGAG
>JAFPWQ010000117.1 GCA_017394925.1 Synergistaceae bacterium | reverse complement strand
CGACAGCCTCACTCACGGACAAAGAGACAGAAATATTATTCGAGACGATGAGACAGCTCAAGGCCGAAGGAATCGGAATCATATATATATCTCACAGAATGAGCGAGCTTTTCGCAATTACGGACAGAGTAACGATTATGCGCGACGGTCAGTATGTCGGAACGGTTAATACTCGTGAGACCACGAATGACCAGTTAATCGCA
The DNA here is from genome assembly GCA_017394925.1 of Synergistaceae bacterium. Lineage (GTDB taxonomy): Bacteria > Synergistota > Synergistia > Synergistales > Aminobacteriaceae > JAFUXM01. Next base: position 10,927 of record JAFPWQ010000117.1, on the reverse strand, counting down.
ATGATGGTTGGACGTGAGCTTACGCAGTTATACTTCAAAGACGAAGTAAAACCGGGCAAAGTTGTTCTTGAAGTAAAAGACTTAGTGAGTCCGCCTTTCGTGAACGGAGTATCATTTGCGATTCGTGAGGGTGAAATTGTCGGCATGTCCGGCCTTGTCGGTGCAGGAAGAAGTGAGACCGCACATTGCATTTTCGGAATCGACAGCAATTATACGGGCGAGATTTTAGTTGACGGGAAGAACGTACATATCAGATCCGTAAGGCAGGCAATGGAAAACGGAATTGCACTTGTCCCTGAGAATCGCAAAGAAGAAGGCTTAGTGCTGATTAATTCCGTAGGTTACAATCTAACGCTCACGATTCTTCACGAGATATATAAAGGTCATCCGCTAGGCAATCCTTCACGTGAAACAGAAGAAATAGCAAGACACATTCAGGAACTCGCAATCAAGACACCTTCAGCAGAACAGCTTGCGGAAAATTTATCGGGCGGAAATCAGCAGAAGATAGTCATCGCAAAATGGCTTGCGACTAAACCGAAGCTCTTAATACTCGATGAACCTACAAGAGGCGTTGATGTCGGCGCAAGAGCAGAAATTTACGGATTCATGAACGAATTAGCCAAACAGGGAGTAGCAATATTAATGATAAGCTCAGACCTTCCCGAAGTGATTAACATGTCTGACAGGGTATTAGTCATGCATGAAGGAAGAGTTACGGCCAATCTGGGCAAGAATGAACTTAGCCAGGAATTAATCATGCGTTATGCGACAGGAAACGGAGGAACAATAAATGCCGCTTGAGAATAACATAAAATCACAGAATGCAGTAATGCGGTATCTTAAAGATAACATGGGAACGTTAATCGGGTTATTCATAATGTGTGTGATACTTTCATTCACGACCAACGGAGTATTTTACTCACAGCGGAATTTGATTAACATTCTTCGTCAGGTATCATCGAATGCGTGTCTGGCTTTCGGAATGACATTTGCAATCATAACCGGCGGAATTGATTTGTCGGTCGGATCAATCTTAGCGATTGCAGGAACATTAAGTGCGGGCTTAATCGTCAAGAGCGGTTTCAGTGTACCCGGTGCAGTTGCGACATCAATAATAATAGGCACAGCATTAGGACTGTTCAACGGATTCGTGATTGCGAAGACAACTATACCTCCGTTTATCGTAACGCTTGCGATGATGCAGATGGCAAGAGGTGCGGCATATATCTATTCGAACGGTCAGCCGATACGAGCAATGATTGATGATTATATGATTATCGGAACTGGTTATCTCGGACCAATACCACTGCCCGTAATCTATATGCTAGTGTTCCTGATAATATGCATAATCCTGCTGAGTAAGACCCGGTTCGGTCGGCATGTTTATGCTGTGGGAGGCAATGACAAGGCCGCAATATTCTCAGGTGTTAATGTGGCTCGTACAAAAATGCTTGTGTACACGATGAGCGGATTTCTTGCGGCATTCACTGGTGTAGTGTTATGTGCGAGAATGGCATCTGGTCAGCCGACAGCAGGACAGAGCTTTGAGATGGACGCAATAGCAGCTACGGTTCTCGGCGGAACGTCAATGTCGGGCGGAGTAGGCAAGATAGGCTCAACGATGATAGGCGTATTGATTATAGGCGTTCTGAACAACGGATTGAATCTTCTGGGATTAAATTCATTCTGGCAGCAGATAGCAAAAGGCATAGTGATATTGCTCGCAGTGTATGTTGATATGCTGAAGAAACGCAGAAAGTAAAAATCATTCAGTAATATATAATGAGTGAGGGATTCGATTCCCTCATTTTTTTACGGGAGGCATTTCATAATGAAGAAAATAATTTTTCCGGCACTAATTGCAATTTTCGTTTTTATCTCTTCATGTTCATATGCAATTGAGGCATCATCAATCTTGAATTTCGAGACTTCAGTAACGTTTGATTCACGCGGCAATGAATGGACAGCATACGGCAGTCCAAGAATATCGAAAGCTGAATCACATTCAGGAGGCAATGTATTATATCTTGACGGGAATTCATACATTCAGGCAAAAGATACAAAGCCTTTTGATTTTCCCGGCGAATTCACGTTATCTGCATAGATATATCCTCAGAAGTTAGTTACGGATCATTACGGCGGAGAATCATTTTCGATATTCAGCAGGTGGTTTCACGGAATTAGAACGCTGTACTTAATTGACATCGGGGACGGAAAATTATCATTCTATTCTGATTTTGCAGGTGCAGTATCACTCGTGAGCAAATCATCCGTACATCTTAACCAGTGGACGCATATAGCCGTTACTCGTGATTCAAATAATGTTATGAGATTATTCATCAACGGCAAACTTGAAGCTGAAAAGACTATTGCTCGTGATTTCTCAAGCACTGATTACCCGATGACGATAGGCGCATCATCAAATGCAATGAGAAAATCAATCGGCTGTATTGAAGACTGCGCTGTGTACAAAAAATGCCTTTACACGAGCGACTTTGATGTATCAGAATACACGCATAAAGGCGAAGTAAAAAAGAATGAGAATGAGAACGCGAACGTGAAGAATGAGAAAAATTTTTCAGTTGCAGATGAGATACGCAAGTTCAAGAGCTTATTAGATGACGGGATAATCACTCAGGAAGAATTTGACGCACAAAAGAAAAAGCTGCTTGGATTATGACATGCATATATGTAAGTTGCAGTAAATTTTCAGGCAATGATAAAATTGCATGGACAAAAAAATTTGCATTCGTAAAGGAGAATTTACAGAATTATGCACGGTACTATCTGGTCATTAGTGCCTTCGTTTTGTGCGATAGGTCTTGCACTGCTCACAAAAGAAGTTTATTCGTCTCTGTTCATAGGCATTTTCTTAGGAGCACTGTTTGCCGCAGATTTTAACATCGTCAATGCATTCAACGTTGTAGTCGTTAAAGGTCTTTCATCTTCAGTTTCAGAACTGGGCGGAATAATCTGTTTCCTCGTGATTTTGGGAATACTCGTTGGACTTGTGAATAAATCAGGAGGAAGTCAGGCATTCGGACGCTGGGCAGAGAGAAATATCAAATCGCGTGTCGGAGTTCAGATTGCAACTTTCATTCTTGGAATCTTGATCTTCATTGATGATTATTTTAATTGTCTGACTGTAGGTTCAGTAATGCAGCCTGTTACGGACAGAGCAAAAGTCTCGCGCGCAAAACTCGCCTATCTTATTGATGCAACCGCTGCTCCTGTTTGCATGATAGCTCCGATTTCATCATGGGCTGCTGCTGTTTCGGGAGTTGCAAATGATTTAGGAACAGGGATTACGGGAATACAGCTCTTCATAAGGGCGATACCCTATAATTTTTATTCGCTTCTGACTTTCGTGTTTATCGTTTCGATTGTATTCATGAAATTCGATTACGGAAAAATGAAAATCGCTGAAATGAACGCACAGCTCAACGGTGATTTAGGCGGACTGAAAGGTTCTGAATCAACCGAAGAAAATTCAAAGGGAATGATTATAGATTTAGTATTGCCTGTTGTCGCATTAATTATCGTGGTCTTCTTCGCAATGTTATATGCAGGCGGATATTACGGTAAAACTGACTGGATCGGCGATGAAAACACCGGGAATTTAATCGGCGCATTCGGAGACACAAACGCAATGATAGCTCTTCCGTGGGGAGGTCTGGCTGTCCTGCTTGGCTCATTTATATATTTCATGCTCAGACGTACGATAAAGTTCAAAGAGATGGGCGACTGTATACCTCAGGGATTTATAGCAATGGTTCCGTCAATCCTGATATTAATCATGGCCACGACATTGAAGACTATCACATCGAATTTAGGCGCGGCGCAGTTCGTTCATGATTTAATGCTCGGTGCATCTTCGGGACTCTATAGCTTATTGCCTGCAGTAATTTTCGTTGTTGCGATAATTCTTGCATTTGCAACCGGAACATCATGGGGTACATTCGGAATATTAATCCCAATAGTAACGGCAATATTCCCTCATGACAGCGAGCTTTTAATCATCGGAATTTCAGCATGTCTTGCCGGTGCGGTCTGCGGAGATCACTGCTCGCCTATTTCTGACACAACTATAATGTCATCAGCGGGTGCAAGAATAGAACACGTTCAGCATGTATCTACTCAGCTCCCTTATGCTTTGACGGTTGCGGGCGTAAGTTTCGTTACGTATGCAGTTGCCGGGTTCGTCAATAACTGGATGATATGTCTTGCTGTAGGTTCTGTTTTAATGATCGGAACATTAATTTTCATTAAGAATAAGACAGCAGATAAATAGAATTGATTTCAGGGGAGAGAAATTTTTCCCCTGAATTTTTTTGCAATAAATCAATGTCCGTGAGGCTTCAAATCAAGCATGGCCTTCTCGTAAATCAAATCAGATCTCAGTAACACGAAAAAGCATACACTCAGCGGAATAACAGCCAGCCATACAGTTCGTTCTCTGAGATACGGACTCGCGGCAGTCATTATTACTCCCCCAATGAAGAATGCAATTATTATATTTCCGTGTCTGGACATTTTGCGTTTTGCTTCTTCTTCGTCTCTATGTCTGATTCGTTTTGCGATATTGATTCCGATTTGACGAACATGATTCGTTACGAACGTTGTAGCCATTGGAATGCCTTCCGCCTGTCTGAACGTGTTAAACTGCATCGAACACAGAAAATTTATCGCAACCTGCACTATCTGATGAGGCCATGATAACGGAATAAAGCCAATCATGAACAGCGCAAGAATTTCAATCCCGACAAGAAGAGTATCCCAGCGTATGAAATGTGCCTTGCGTACTTTCTCAGGCAGTATTTCAGATACAACTGTTCCGGCGATATAGGCCATGAATGGAATCAAGTAATAAAAGCCTTCAGCAAAATTTCCCTGACCGAATGCAAGAGACATCTTCACGACGTTTCCCGTCTGGGCATTGCAGAAAACTTCACCGCGCAATATGTACGTGTATAATCCCATCATACCGGCGGCAATCGTTAAAAGCTCAAAGATATAATACTTCTCACACGTCAGATAAAATTCCTTGTGCAATTCCTGGTGAAGTTCTTTATGTTTCTCTGTCTTGAAATTTTCACTCACACTTAATACATCCTTTCTTGAACGGACACATTCCGCAGTGATTTATGTTCGCATTATACGGTCCTGACGCGCATAATTCAGCCGCATGTATAACGCGTTCTCTTATCTCATCAAAATTATCGCATGTTCTCTCTGAAATTATGCCTTCACGCAGAAAAATAACAGACATATTCACACTCTCACATGAAAATAAATCATGCATGGCCAGAGCGTAAAAGTCTAACTGTGATTCATAAAGTCCCGGAGGCACAGAGTCAAATCTGGTTATCTTGTAGTCGATTAAATTATTCCCGTAAAACGCATCTATTGCTCCGGCAAGCGCAGTTGAATCATTGAGCTTTAACCTGAATATGAATTCACGCCTCACGTTTTCATTGCGTAACCTGCTGAATAATTCCGTGCGTGAAAAATTCATAAGCCAGTTCTGCAAGTTCCTTTTGCCTTTAACATCGCGCCATGCTCCGCGTAACTTAACCGGCAGACGTTCGAATGTCCTTCTGTCATTGAGCAAAGTATCAAGCTCAGATTCATAATCATCACCTTTGGGCCATTGAGATAACACCCAGTGCGCTAGGCTTCCCAGATCCGCACCGCCTGAATCATAATCATCATTGTCATCTTCATTCTGAGAGTCATATTCCCATTCGAGGTTGAGACCCTGTTTGTAGCTTCGTCTCCATGCGAACGGGCAGAACTCAAACAGTGAAAATGACGTCGCCGAAATCTGACGCAATGAATTCTTCACGTTCACAACTTCAAGAACGCGTTTTGATTCGTTTGCTTCATCTGCAAATGATATTTTTTCTCCTGAATCATCAAATTCATCTGTGAATTCAGGCTCAATATCTTTCACGTTCGACAGCATTAAATCCGTCCATGTGTCTTTGTACGCTGAATTGTCTTTTGCTTTCACCAGTCCGCAGAATATTAAACTGTCCTGTGCTCTTGTTGCGGCAACATAAAATAATCTGGTCTCTTCTTCCGAGTCTCCCTGTTCGGACAATAATTTTTCCCATGTTATTCCCTGTGATTTAATCTCTTTGCCCTTCGTTATTTCATCAGGCATATCACCGAACACTAAACCTAAATTCTTTGACGGCCTGAGAGAATCATGATCTGAATTTTTACCTGTTCTGTGTTCAAATATAACTGTAACGGGATATTCGAGACCTTTTGCAGAATGAACTGCACCGAGTCTCACAGCGTTTTCGTCTTTGTCATGCCATGCGGGTTCTTCAACGCTCAATTCATTTCTCTCCGCACGAGTCAGCCATTCACCGCACGCAATTAAACCCGATGTTCCGCTTCTCTGGAATTCACTGGCAAGCGATATTGCATGTCTGAAATTCCGTAACACTCTTAACCTGTCATTGGGTGCATAACATGAGAGCCATTTGCGATTCCTGTCGTAAAGATATAACAGTCCTGCAGGGCCTTCAAGCTCACCAATAAGAGATAATCTTTGCAGACGTGAATATGCATCAGGCAATTTAACTTTAAGAATGTCCGAAGGTCTTTGCTCTTTGTTCGTGCCGAGAAGCTCAAGAAATGATTTCACTGCGTCTTCTTCTTTCACGCCTGAGAACGGAGACATGAGCCAGCCCGTTAAAGCAAACGAGTCATTCATATCTGCGGCGGCTCTCAACATGCACACAATATCGTTTATCTCACCTCTTCCGAAAAAGTCATCGCTCTTATCCTGCACCGATTTTATGCCGTAACGTGATAATGCATCTTCGAGAATATCAAAGCATGACCGTGAACGTGATAATATTGCGAAGTCCGAAAATTTAACAGGCCGGATTACTTTTTCTTCTTTGTCCCATATCGTGAAGCCTTCATGAACGTATTTCGCAATTTCACGCGCTAATACATCTGCTAATTTTTCCCGTGCATTGTCTGCTTTACTGTCTTCTTTGCGTGATAATATTATCCTGAATTCCGGCATCGTTCCAGAATCGCGTTCGGGTTTATTCTCTGCTGGTCTCAATGGCTTAAACGTCAGCTTCTGCATTAATTCTGAGCTGCCTATACCGTTAGGCCATATTGACGCGAAAAGATTATTGATTCGGTTCAAAAGTGATTCGCGGGTTCTGAAACTGGTATCAAGATTCACTTCTTTGTCTGCATTGCTTATCATGTCTACGAACAGTGAAGGCTCTGCGTGTCTGAACTTGTAGATTGACTGCTTAGGATCTCCTACGGCAAATAGTCCTGTGTCCTGTGATTTATCCGAGAGTGATTTAATCATATCGAACTGCAACGGGTCAGTATCCTGGAACTCATCAACGAGTATGTGCTTAAATTCTCTGTTTACGCCTTTTGATTCAATTATGCTTTTTGCGTGGCTGATCATGTCCGAGAAAGAAAGAAGTCCGATTTTCTGTTTCATCATCGACCACATTCCCCATGATAGCGCGCAGAATTTCATTAAGACCCTGCGCATTTTCAGTTCTTCGTCAGAGAAGCCCTTTATGTATCCATGCGTTATATCTTTTACTATCTGTGTTTTATCTTTCCGCCAGTCTCCTAATGTCTTTCCTAATTCCGCTTTGATAGTCTTGAATGGTTCTCCTGCATTGCCTGTTATCTTGCCTTCTGAATCAACTATAAGCTCGTCATAGAATTTTATTTTTGTCTCATCATCTGCATTATCAGTTCTGTATCTTTCAAGAAGTGATTCTAATTCAAGTCCTGCTTTGTTTGTCTTCTTTGCTTTGGGAAGAGTCATTGCCTGCCATATATCCCATTCATTTCGCCATTCAGGAAGCAATATTTTTTCAATGAGCGGCCTCGTTTTATCAATCAATCTGCTATCATCAGCCCAGTCAAGCATATTCTCCCAAGTGAGTCCAGAAGAAGCATGAAGTTCCGAAACTCTTTCAGCAAATGCACTTAAACTTGAAGATTTCCATTTGCTGACTGCCGCACTGAAATATTCACTCGAATCAAGTTCACATGCAATATCTTTCAGTCTTTTATCGCCGTATGCATCAGCAAGATTCCTGAGAGCTGCAAATTCCGCCGCATTCTTTATGTCCTCCCAAAAATCCTGTTTCTGTTTCTCGCTTATCACTGACGCTGACGGATCAATATCAAGCTGCAAACCTGACTCGCGAATCAGTCTTGACGAAAATGAATGTATAGTCGAAATCCATAAATCCGAAAGTCCGTCTTCAATTTCGCGTTTACGTTCTTCATCATCGAATCGTGCAAGCTCCTTCAGTATTAGACTCTGGATTCGTTCTTTCATTTCTTCTGCGGCTGCTTCTGTGTATGTGAGCGTGAGAATATCCTGCGGCAAAATTTCGGGGTTATCAATCAACAGGCGCAAATATCTCTGTGAGAGCACCCATGTTTTTCCTGTTCCTGCTCCGGCCTCAACAGTTATTACTTTTTCACCGGCATTAACTGCTTCTCGTTGGCCTTTGGGTGTTTCGGGCGGCAATAAATATTTCAATTTAAATCAATCCTCCTTATTTCGGGCATAAAAAAACTGACAGGGCTTTTTATTTCTCCCTGCCAGTCTTTAAATTCTGAAGCTAGTTTGAATGAATCAATGCTTACTGTGAAATTGCGCCTACCGGGCATGTTGATACACAGCTTCCGCACTCTACGCACGCATCTGCATTAACGCCTGCTTTGCCGTCATTAACGGAAATAGCACCTACCGGGCACGCACCTACGCATGACTCACAACCTACGCACGCACTCTGATCTACTACTGCTTTTGCCATAATGTATTTGCCTCCCCTCGTTTAATCTCGTTCTTAATCGTTTTAACCTGCCATAAAGCCCCTCTTGCCTTATGACACGAAAATTATATCACACTTCATGAAATATGCGCATGTATTCACGCTACCACAAATTGCCCTCTGAATTGAAACTCATATATTCGGGTTCAGATTCAACTTGAAGGCCGTCAATCTTTCCTGAGTTCGCGATGTCCCAGTATGATTCAGACAGCATGATATGTTCAAGGTGAAGGCTGTTAGGGATTCTCACGACACGCGGGTTAGACTTGTCTATCTCGTTGCAGCTCTTAATACAGCACTGTATGCACTCTTTATCATTGCGTAATACAATCGGGATTCTCACGCCCCCCAGAACTGTGCATGTGATTGCATTCGGATACATGGCCGCAAGGTCTAACTGTGCATATACGCGTGTTGTCGTTGCACTCGAATAGCCTAAGCCGATTCCGTTCCCATGTGATTCATGACTGACATCAAGAACTGCTACCCTTTGAGCGTTAATACCTCCTGTTGCGTATGGAGAGCAGAAAGTCCCCGTGATATTCGGATCCATTCCGTCGCCGCTGAAATTCTTGCCGATTGCATCAACGATTAACACATCACACGAATCAACAAGTATTCGGGGCATGTACGAAAACGCTTCTTTAAGGAGTGCAGGCTCTTCACTTTCAATGTCCTCAGAGGCAACTGCTACAATCTTGCATGTCTCATCGTATGCATTCTCAATAGTGGGAACACCGAACAGAACGGGCGCATTCTTCAGTATGCATTTTCCGAATAAAGGCACATTCCTGGCCATGTTCCCGAAGCCCTGCTCATGACATGCCTCTGCTCCGTACTGCTTGCCCAAGCCTATAGCCATCATCTTCATCATTCCGCTCTCGTACGGTCCTCTGAATGCTGTATGAGGCTTAATCCTGCAGCCTAAGATTATCCCGTCAGATTCGTATGCGTTCTTATCGATAAATACATCTCTGGGATGCTCTTCGTCAGTCATTCCTATTTTGACCGTCTCCATTGATGACACTATCGGACAGTTCATGTTCTGCTCCGTGATTCCGTAACCTGCGAGAATAGCTGCTTGTCCTTCTGCCGTAGCTCCTCCATGACTGCCCATTGCAGGAACAATAAACGGTTTTGCTCCGCGCGATTTCACCCAGTCAGCTATTGCCTTTGTCGTGATGTCATTATTCGCTATGCCTCTTGAACCTGCCGTGATTGCGATTCTCATTCCTGACTTCACACGCGATGAAAATTTTTCCTGATTCAGAAGCTCAAATATAATTCCGGGAAGTTTATCGCGTTCAATCTTTGGTCTGGGGAATTCCTGACGCACACGGAACATCTTCGGAATAAATGTATCTTTCAGAAACGGACTCATATCCGGCACTACCGGGCTATATACTTCATTCATGATATTCACCTCCGCATGATAACGAACGTATTCGCATCCGGCATAACAAGTACGCATAAACTTTCAGGCATCGAATACGTAACTGATAAAGTCATATCCGGCACTACAGGCTCATGTATTTCTTCATGCATGATATTCACCTCTTAATACAGCAAGTTCACAAGGAATGTTGAAAGGGGCGGGAAGTATGTGAGCAGAATTATATCGAACAGGAAGAGAAGATAAAACGGAATCGATTCACGAATGAAATCTTTTGTCGGGCATTTCGTTATTCCGCATGTTACGAATATTAACGTTCCCATTGGAGGAGTGAATGCGCCTATCGTGCAGTTGAAGATGTAGACCATAGCGAAGTGTACGGGGTCAATTCCGAACGCAACGGCTACAGGATGAAGCAGCGGACCTAAGACTATCATTGATGCATTGCCCTCGATGAACATTCCGACGATTACGAGAAATACATTCACGCATAACAGGAAGAGATATTTGTTGCTTATCGTGCTTACCATCCATGCGGCAAAACTCTGGGGAACCTGTTCTTTTGTGAGTATCCATGAGAAGCATGAAGCCGCCGCTACTATCATCATGATTGAGCTTGTAGTTGTTACTGTCTCTTTGCAGCCTTTGAAGAAATCAGCGAGTTTCATTTCACGGT
>JAFPWQ010000013.1 GCA_017394925.1 Synergistaceae bacterium | reverse complement strand
CTTTTCTGGATCGTTGTAAATTCCCTTTGAAATCAGGCTCTGCGCTTCTTCTTATAGCCTTGTCAATTTGCAGTGTTAATTCTTCATCACCGTTACAATAATCATATATTGCACGGCGAGCTGAACTGTCTCTGATGGAATCAGGATAATTCATATCTTCTTCAGGGTGCAGAACTTGCCGAGCCAATTCGACAATTTCAATTAAATATTTCGCGTAATCAAGTGCTTCACTCTTGCGGCGTTTTATCAGTGCGTCTAACATTTCGGAAAGTTTGCCGTAATATGCTTCGTTTGTGCCCATTCTCTGAACAATTTCATGCTTGATATTGTTCTCGATTATTTCTGGTTTAACCGAAACATCGCTGTTGATTCCGGCTAAAACTTCATCGGCGGTTAAATTTTTCCCGTCAACAAGCAATTCAACAAGAGACATGTTAGCCATTTCGTTAATGGTCTTCGATTCATCTGCGTGAATGTATGTGTCGAGTATATAACGCATATCGGCTTCATAAGGCTTGAAATCTACGTAGTCATTGCTGGCCAATTTTATCAAGTCTTTTATCCTGCTGTATTCCTGAATTTCCTGTCGAAGTCCATTAACCTGCTTTTCCGAGTAACCATAATGCGAACTCAATCTATCACAGCAGTTTGAAAATGCACGCATGGCTGAAGCGGTGAGGCGGTATAAATTTTCGCGCTCTGCTTCTTTCTCATCAGTGCAAAAATATTCTATATAGCTTGAATCGCTTCGAGGCTCTTTGATTTCAGGCATTAAGTCTTTCAACGCTCTGAGGCTTCCCAGCATTTCGGCTAAAGCATCGTCATAACGGTTTTTCAGGAATCCCTCAACGTCATCTTTATCAAAGGCATTAAACGCTTCTGATGTGTAATCCTTTATAGCAGCTTCGATATTTCTGAATAAATCCTTGTAATCAACTATATAGCCGTAATCTTTGTCATCGCCGTCAGTTCTGTTGACTCTGCAAATTGCTTGAAATAAATCATGATCCCTCATGCTTTTATCGATGTATAAATATGTAGCGTGCGGAGCGTCAAAGCCCGTCAGCAACTTATCGACAACGATCAACAATTTCATTTGCGCCGGAGTGTCCTTGAAAATCTCTTTAGCTTGTTTCTCAAAGTCATGAGGACTCTTGCCGTTCAACATTCTCTCATAGATATTTTTCTTGTATTCTTCCTCGCTATTTTGGTTGAAGTCTGATGCGGCTGTCCTGACACTTCTTTCAGTCGGCTCGTATGATGTAACGATAGCGCATTTTGTGAAGTCTTTTGACTGGAAAATTTCCCAATATTTACATGCTTCGTATATGCTTCCAGCCACGAGCATTGCGTTTCCTCTGTCGCTTGCGAGTCTCGGCTTGCTGTTCATGTCGAATATTATATCTGCCGCAATTCTCTTAAGTCGTTCTCGTGAGCTGTATAAATTGCTTATTGTTGCCCAGCGTCGTTTCAATTCATTCTTAGCGTGTTCTTGTCAATGTTTGAGTCTTAATGTCAAAAAATCTGTCAATTTTTTCCCAACTCGTCAAAAATTGATTCACATCACGGGCTTCATATCTTAAATCCACAACGCCCCCCGTCCTTTACAGCTTGATAAGACGCTGGTTTGATATAATACAATATCCCATAACAGGATAATGAAAATCTCGTTTTTGATAAAATTCAAACCTCAATTGTATTGATATTATTGTTAGGCGTTGTATTACTTGTTCTTGCCAGCGTCCGCAAGTTATTCTCATCAAGAAACTGCAAAATGCCCTTTAAGGCTCAATGATGTTGAATGTCGGAGTGAAATTTTCACAGCAGGAAAATAACTTCTTCAGAGCTGATGTATCTCCTGTTGTCTTAACTTGGGGGGACTGACCGGCAAAGAGTGCGATGAACTGCATTTTTTCACATGTAAGGGTCATATCTGCGTCATTTCTATTTTCCCCCTTAAACACGAGAATTACGCCGTGTTTACGTTCGACAAAGAATGATTCTTTTGTGTCCGTAATTACAAGATTGATTTTTACATCGTCATTCTGGGCTGCAAGGTCATTATTCCGTATTGAGACATAATCAAGTATCATCTCCATTGTCATGTCCTGCATCATGTTCATGAGATTGCTTCCGTATTTGCCTGTAAAACTTGTCCCTTCGCGGAGTTCAAGTGAAGCTGTTAAATAAGCGTTTCTCCATGTTCCGCTTTCTGCCTGCCATGCGAGCTGTTCAAGGGATTTTGCACACAGTTCACGTGCCTTTTTGTTTGAAGGATCTGCAAAAATAATTTCTCTGGTGATTTGGGCTACCCATTGATATTCACCATTTTCATAATCTCTGTTTGCTTTCTTCAGAACTTCATTAACATCTCCGAGATATTCAACTAATTTTCTCGCTGACTTCTCAGGTGTCATGAGGTTCAAATTCACAGGATTTGCGTCATACCAGCCCATATATTTTTGGTAGACGGCCTTAGAGTTGTGAATTAACGTTCCGTAATACTGCCTCGTGTACCATACTTTATCCAGCCCGTCAGGCAGCTTGATTAACTCCGCAATTTCTGTAGATGTGTAGCCCTTATTGATGAAAAATAAAGTCTGGTCGTAAATGAACTGGTAGATCGCAGCTGTATTCTCCAGATAGGACTTTATATTTTCATTTCCCCAGTGAGGCCAGTTATGACTCTGAAAGACTACATCGGCTTTATTCCCGAAGAGCTGCAGTGCTTCGATTATGTATTTCGACCACGCGCCTGCGTCTCTGACTTCTGCTCCCCTTAGAGTGTAAATATTATGCAATGTTCCTGTGCAGTTTTCAGCGAGCCAAAGTCCACGATACTTAGGAAAGTAAGCGTTCATCTCGGCAGGAGCTTCTGTTCCCGGTGTTAATTGGAACTGAATTTCAAGACCGTCAATGATGATTTTCTCATTGGACTTGACTACATAAGTAGGTGCAAGCAGGTTGATAGTTCCTCCCGATGCCTGTCCGAGTCCAATGCCTATTGACATTCTTCCCTTCTCGCCAGCTTCAAGCCGTGTTCCGTACTGATACTGAGCGCGTCTGCTCATTGCTATGCCTGCGTAAATATTTTCTGACACTGCATGTTCTAAGAAGCCTTCAGGAGCGATGATTACTACCTTGCCTGAAGCGAGCTGTTCTGAGAGCGTCAAGTTTGCGTCTGCCGCGTCATGTTTGCTGATAACTCCTTCTATTCCGCCGTAATGGTCAACATGGCTGTGGCTGTAGAGGACAGCTTTTATGTTCAGTTTCCCAAAATGTTTGGCCATTAAGGATACCGCTGCTTCGGCTGTTTCTTTGCACATCATTACATCAAAGATTATCCAGCCGTTATCAGTCTTAATGAATGTCATATTGGCCATGTCGTAGCCTCTGACCTGATATATTCCGTCGCAGACTTTGAAGAGTCCGGCATATGAATTATTGACAGTATTTCTCCAGAGACTCGGATTAACCGTATCTGGAATTTCTTTCACGCCTTGCATGTACTGATATTTTGCGGCACTCCATATTACTGCGCCGTTCTTGTCCCTTACCTCAAATGAGTTATTGCCCTCAATGAGTCCCCGTGTTGCATTTTCCTTCTCGCTTTCATCGCTGAAATCGAGCCTTGAATACCATTCAGAATTTGCCTTCCTCGTAAATTCCGAAGCATCGTCAAAAGCCAAACATGACGAAGCAATTAACACTAGCGCTAAAATCAACGTAAATTTTCTCACAATGAGACCTCCTGTTTTCTTTTCACAAAAATGGGGCTGAGTCTCTCCACAAAGGAAGAGTCCAGCCTTTATCCGAAAGTTAGTGCGCGTGCCTACCGTTTTGTCCTCACTAGAAACATTGCCGACATCAACAGAGCGATAAAAGAAGTAATACCTGAATCACATCCGCCTGAAGAACTGCTAACCCCTTTTGCTTGCTCTTGCTCTGATTCTGGCTCTGAATCAGAGTCGGATTCACTTGACCAGTG
>JAFPWQ010000116.1 GCA_017394925.1 Synergistaceae bacterium | reverse complement strand
TGCTTGCAGTGTTGTTATGCTTGCAGTGTTGTTATGCTTGCAGTGTTGTTATGCTTGCAGTGTTGTTATGCTTGCAGTGTTGTTATGCTTGCAGTGTGTCGCATAATAAAAATACTTTAGCTATTTTAACATTCAATTCATATTTGTCCAGTTTAGTTTGTAAAAAAAAATCCCCCCGCCTTAAAACGGGAGGATATAAATTCCTGTTGTTACTTGCTGGCTGCTTCGGGCTTCGGTGAATCAGCTGCATTTACGCGGTTACGTCTCTCTTCGCGCTGTTTCCTGAATGCCTCGATTCTGTCTACCCTCTGGACGAACTTCCAGCGTTCAATGTCCTGTTCGAGCTTCATAATCTTATCGTGAATCTCAAACGCTTTTTCCTTCTCAACAGGGTTAGCGTAAAGTGCCTCGTCTAAATCAATTCTCAGCTTTGCGGCTTCTGTCATCATTGCGCGGATCTCTTTGGGCATATCGGGCGAGAATCTTGCGTAAAAATCTCTTCCGCCGAAGTCCCTTCTGTGTTCCCTGCCAAATTCCCTTTCAAACGATGCAGGCTGATACATCATACTTTCCTGACCGTAACAATATTCACGCGGCGGCATTTGTCGCATTTGTCTTCTGGGCTGAGCAAAAGCTGATGATGCTGCGAACATAACACATAACGCTAACGATACTGCTAAAATTTTTTTCGTCATAATTTCTTGTCTCCTTTGCGTTGTCTTACTTTTTCACCGGCGGTATCTTCATATCTCCGGGCTTGAAATCTGCAGGAGGTTTCATGTCAAACGAGCCATTTTTCGGAGGTCTCATATTACCCTTAGGCGGCATTGGAGGCCTTACGCTGTCATTTGCCGGGAACTTTCCTTCCAGTGAAGGCAGTTCTGGCTTATCGGGCATATCAGGAATTTGAGCCGCAAAAGCGATTCCCGAAAAACATATTGCTCCAGACAATATTAATCCTGCTAAAACTTTTCTCTTCATGCTTCACATTCTCCTTTCACATTACCGGCGCGGCGGTCTTGGTCCTGGTCCGGGTCTCGGTCCGGGATGTGGTCCGGGTCCTGGTCTTGGTCCGGGTCTCGGTCCGGGAGGCGGAGGCGGAGCTACATGCGGCGGCCTGTGCGGTATCGGTCCTCTTCCGTAATCGCCCGGCCTGTGATGCGGCGGTGGTGGCGGCGGCACATGAGGCGGTCTGTGGGGCGGCGGTCCGTACCTGTGATGATGATGCGGTGGTGGCGGCGGCGGAGGAGGAGGAGGTCCTGGCCTGTAATGACGATGATGATGATGACTTGAGATGAAATCATCAACGCCCGCTGAAATCGTTATTTCGCCACCGTCATCTGTCGGAACAGTCTTCGAGAATGTTATACCGACACCTGCAAAGGCTGCTCCTGCAAAACTGAGAATGACTGCGGAAATCAACAATGCTGAAAGTTTTCGTTTCATTGACATCTACCCTTCTTTCATTCTTTTATTTCTTTTATTTCTTTTGCTTCTTTCATTAGCTTATCTGAACATTAACCCTTAAGGTTTAGGCGGCCTGTAATCTTTATGCGGCGGAGGAGGCAGCTTATCTTCAGGATGATGATCTCTCATCGGAGGCGGCATATGCATATGCGGTGCAGGTGCAGGTCTGTAATCCTTCGGCGGCCTTCTCATTTCGTCCGGATGAGGTCTCCTGCCGTAATCGTAATCATGATAATCAGGTTTAGCGGGACGCGGTCTGTGTATATCCGGCGGATTATGTCCCGGCTTCGGCGGCGGTACAGGTCGCGGCTTCGGAGGATAATAACCCGGTTTAGGAGGCGGAACATGCCTTTCTGGATCTCCGTGTACATCATGAACCCTCATAACGTTCACGCTGTCCCTGATGTTAGCACTTACTGCAAGTGTTACTTTACTTCCTGCAAAGGACGTTCCTGAAAAACTCACTGCTCCTGCTAAAATCAGTCCTGCTAAAAATGTCTTCTGCTTCACGATTCATTTCCCTTCTTCCTGAGCTCGATTCTGCTTTGTCGTTTTGCTTCGTGTTTACCTTCTTGCTTCAACGCTGATAGAATAACAAGAAATTATGAACGCAGAATGTATTGTACATGAGTTTTATGTGAAGGAGAAATGAGAATAACATGAAGATACTCATAGTCGAAGATGAAGCATCAATCGCTGAAGTTGTCAGTGCCTATGCAAAGCGTGAAGGTTATGAAACAGTATGCGCTCAGGACGGACTGTCTGCACTCGAAATATTTTTCCATGATGATATTGATTTAGTGATTCTTGATTTAATGCTCCCGAAATTAAACGGTGAAGAAGTCTGCAGACGTATACGCGAAAAATCTTCAGTGCCTGTAATCATGCTCACCGCAAAATCAAGCGAGTCAGATGTAGTTGCAGGTCTTGATTCAGGAGCTAATGATTACGTCTCAAAACCTTTCAGTCCACGCGTGTTAATGGCAAGAGTACGCGCACAGTTAAGACCAAGAGAGACACGCGATAATATTGCTTCAGGTGTATGTGCAGACGGAAGAATCGAAATTGACCCCGAACGCGTTGAAATCCGCAAGGACGGTGTGCCTGTTCCCGTAACAAAAAGCGAGTTCCTGATATTTTCGACTCTCGTATCAAGACCCATACGCACATGGTCGCGTGAAGAGATAATACGTTCGGCACTCGGTGATGATTATGACGGTTTCGACAGGACAATTGACACGTACATTAAGAACCTGCGCAAAAAACTTGCTGAGCCGGGACACGAAAACGGATGGATAAAAACGATTTACGGATTTGGTTACAGGTTCGACGATGAAAAGTAAATCACTGAGATTTCATTTTCTTTTGCTCTACGTGATTCTCGCCGTGATAAGCGGGATAGTTGTGCCGGTTTTATGCGTGAGATTAAGTGCGAATGCTTTTCGTGATTACCAGATAAGACGAAGACAGGAAGATATAGAGAATCTCTGCGAATCATTAACGAGGCTGTACAATGAAGAAGGCGGAAAATGGCAGAGACGGCGCATAATGGATATTCTTCACCCTGCACCTCAATGGGTAGGAATGAAAATTACACTGCTTGACCAGAATAATAATATAGTCCTGAGCATAAGACCCAATCAGATGATGCCTCCCAGAAGACGCAATCACGAATCTGAAAGTGAATCTGAAAATGAATCAGGAAAAGAAAGATCATCGCGCAATATCGAACACATAACGCTGAAACTTGGAACTGTTAAGACGATCGGAACTCTTGATATTGAACGCAGAATACCTTCGGGAAAATTTGAGTTTAATTATTTATCTTACCTGCTGAGATACACATTAGCCGGAGCATTACTCACGATAATATCGGCGTGTGTATTTGGATTCAT
Organism: Synergistaceae bacterium; assembly: GCA_017394925.1. Classification (GTDB taxonomy): domain Bacteria; phylum Synergistota; class Synergistia; order Synergistales; family Aminobacteriaceae; genus JAFUXM01. The sequence continues at coordinate 9,765 of JAFPWQ010000116.1, read as the reverse complement.
AGTTGCGGGGAAATTAAGCCGTCCTGTCATACGCGCAATTGAACGCACGAAAAAGATTGCAGCAGGAGATTATGACGTTCATGAAGAGACCGGGCTTGTGGGAATCCGTGAGCTTGACGCACTGACAGAAGGCGTTGAATATCTTGGGCGTTCACTTTCAGGTCAGGAAAAACTAAGACAAAGATTAATGACCGATGTAGCTCATGAACTGCGTACTCCTTTGACGGTCGCGATAACACAGATTGAAGCCATTGCTGACGGAATACTTGAACCAACACCTGAACGCCTGAACAAATGCGTTGATGAAATGAACAGACTGGGAGAACTCATAAAGAATGTAGAAGCATTATCGCGTCTTGAGGGCGAAGCAGTTACGATTCACAGAGAGAATACGGACATGAAAAAATTTCTTGCGTATGCAGTTGAGTCATTCACGCCGGTATTCACGAAAGCAAATATAGAACTTTCAGCTGAACTTGAAGATAATATCACGTGTGAGATTGACCGTGATAAATTCAGGCACATAATCGATAATTTGATGTCGAATGCTTTGCGCTACACGAATCCGGGCGGCCATGTGAAAGTGAAATTATGCAGGAAGAATCAAAATGCGATAATCGAGGTCAGCGATACAGGAATCGGAATCTCACAGGAAGATCTGCCGAATATCTTCGAGAGATTCTACAGGGCTGATGAATCAAGAACGCGTGTTACAGGCGGAAGCGGTGTAGGTCTTGCAATCGTGAAGGCCGCAGTTGATGCTCACGGGGGAAAAATTACGGCTGAGAGCATAAAAGAGAAAGGAAGCACATTCAGAATAATTTTGCCGTCTGCGTAGGTATCAGAATTATTTATTTTGCTTTCTTTGTTAATGCCTGAAAAACGCTATCAACAACTTCATATTGTGTTCTCTGGTGCAGTTCGTCAAATTCCTTTTGGGATTGAATGCATGCCTGACCGAATTCGTTCTATATTTTTCTGGGAAAATAGCATTTACTCTAAAAATCAAAAGTATTATAACAATTTAGCAAAAAAAAATTTTTTCAGGAAGGTGTATATTGAGATGGACTCTCATATTATAAAATCCTCGTTTCGGCAATTAGTTATAGCTCAGATTTTCGGCATTATTGTTAATTCACTGAATGCTACGATCGACACAATGATAACGAGCTTATATCTTGGCTCGGTTGCTATAGCGGCAACGGGACTATTTGTGCCTGTTGTAACGCTTATCGGGATTTCTTACGTTTTTATTATTGGCTTTCAGATTTTATGTTCGCGCGCTATTGGCAAGGGAGACAGAGATCGGGCCGTGTCGTTATTTTCTACCGGAGCAATATTTTTATTTCTTTGCAGCCTGATAATTGCGCTTGCTTGTATATTTTTTCGTGAACCGCTTGCAATTTTTCTAGGAGCTGACGACTCGATACTGGAACTTTTGAAAAATTATATATTCGGCTATGCATTCGGTATACCCGCCCAAATGTTACTTGGAATGCTGACTACGTTTCTTCCTTTGAATAGTAACACAAAACTTTTGTATGTTTCTATTGCTGTCATGATAGTTTCCAATATTGCGCTGGATATAATTTTTATTACTGTCTTCGGAATGGGATTGTTCGGACTTGGCCTTGCGACAGCTATAAGCTATCTGTTATCATTCGGAACTGCAGTTACTAGTTTTTTTGATAAAGATAACGCAATACACTTTAAGGCCGGCTGTTTTTCATTTACTGATCTCTGGCATGCTGCAGTTCTAGGTCTTCCAAACTTAATGTTTACTATCGGCTGTACTCTGAAAGGCTATATTATGAACTATGTATTAATTTCTCATGTCGGATCGCCTGCTGTCGCTGTCATGGCTGTACAGGGAAATATCTGCGCGATAGTCGGAGCTGTTCCTGTAGGCTGTGCTAATGCGTTTCTCTCTTTGGGAAGTATTTACTACGGTGAAAGGGATAAAGACTCGCTTTTGGCTTTGATACGATACGCTTTTAAGTTCGGCTTGATTCTTTCAGGAAGCGTAACAATAATTTTAATGCTCTTCTCTTCTGAAATCTCAGATATATTTTTTAATGCTCCAGAAGCTGCCTTTTATATTTCAGAGCGTATGCTGCTTATTTTCCCGGGCTTCCTGATTTTCAATACAGCATTTAGTATTCTTATGAGAATATATCACTGTCAGGGACATACGATCTTAGTGAATATTTTTTCATTAGCTGAAAATGTTCTTATGGCTTTATTCTCTGTTGCGTTTATCAATCTGATTGGAGAAGACTCTGTGTGGTTGTCATTCCCGCTCAGTGATATTGCGTGTCTTATGACGATTGCATTGATAGTTTTTGTAAAAAATAAATGCATAACTTTTTCGGTTCAAAAATGGAGCGATCTTCCGGAGAAATTTGGAGCAGATCAGAAAGATATAATGAATTTCACCGTAGCTTCGTTAGAACAAGTGATCAATATTTCCGAAAAAGTTATAGCTTTCTGCCGCGAAAAAGGATTAAGCCTGCGTACCAGCAATGCAGCCGGACTTGCTATTGAAGAAATGGCCGGAAATATTTTACAGCACGCTTTTAAAGATGGAAATCACATCGATATCAGAATTGTCAGCGAAGAAAGAACTCTAACGATAAGGATCAGGGACGACTGTCCGGATTTTGACCCTAAAAAACGTATGAAACAATTCCATGAGAATCCGGAAGATAGAGCCAAAAATATCGGAATACGATTGATCTCAAAAATTTCTGATGAAATGATCCATCAGAATAACATAGGCATCAATACCCTGATAATCAAAATAAAAGACAGAATACTTGCAGAATAGACATAACTATTCTGCTTAACTTCATGCCAGATGGTTCTGAGCCTTGAATGAACTGGGGAACTTGTCTGCTGTCCGCGATTGATTTCAACAGTGATATTAAAGGGGCTGTAGATGTCAGGTATAACATAAAGACGCATTATCACCTGTTACAAATTTTTTTGTGAGTGATATACTCTTTATCATCCAAAGTTTTATATTCAAGGAGTGAAAGTTCTTATGAAAAAGTTTTTTGCTCTAGTATTAGGCAGTGCGCTCGTACTGTCATGCGCTGGTGCGTTTGCTGCGGACTATGAAATGATCGTAGGACACGCTCAGCCAGAAGGCAATCCTCGTTATGTCTCAATGGAGAAATTCGCGGCAGATGTCGGGAAACTCACCAACGGACACGTGAAAGTTTCTGTGTTCGGCAACGGTCAGCTGGGTACAGAAAAAGAAATGCTTGAACAGGTTGTGCAGGGAGTAGTTCAGGGAATGCGCGGAGGACAGTTCGATTTCAGCCCCAGACTTTTAATGTTTACTCTTCCTTTCCTGACAAACACCCGCGCGGAAGTTACCGCACTCTTAAAGAGCGACCTTGCAAAGAAAGTCTGCGCAGAAGCCGAGAAAACTACCGGCACAGTTATCATTAATCTATGTGATGCGGGAGGCTATCGTCAGTTTTCCACGAACAAACATCCAATAAAGAAACCCGCTGACCTTGCAGGCCTGAAAATGCGCACTAACGGTATGAAGACTATCGACATGACATTTATCTCATTAGGCGCAACTACAACAACAGTTCCCTATGCAGACCTGTATATGGCACTCAAGACAGGAGTTGCTGACGGACAAGAGAACCCATGGGTAAACGTCGTCGGAATGAAATTCTATGAAGTCCAGAAATATTTTACCGGCGTAAATTATCAGTTCCATCCAGATCCGTTTTATGTAAATGCAGAGTGGTGGCATTCTCTTCCGGAAGAGTACCGCGAAGCAATCAGCAAAGCCGCTGACGAAATGGGCGACTACAATGATGAACTAATCGATAAGAATTCCGAAGAAGCCAGGCAGACGATTATCAGAAGCGGAGCAGAAGTTTATATGCCTACTGATGAAGAACTCAAAGCCTTTAAGGAAGCAGCTCTGCCTGTTTACAAGCAGGTCGTCGAAGAAGGAATTTGCACGCAGGCCGAACTTGATGAGATACTTGCGATAGTGGCCGGAGCAAAGAAATAAAGTTCATGAAGGAAAGAAGCGGGCTTTTACGGCTCGCTTTTTCTTTGGCAGTTTATTTTACAATTCAATTAAAGAAGGGAGTATATCCATGAAAAATAATTTTCTGGAGAGAATTTATACCGGCATAGGTGCGGCAGCTATGGGACTGTTGGCAGGACTGGTAATATTTACAGTTATAGCGCGCTATTGTTTCTCACTCAGCTGGAAATCTGTATCAGAATTTAACGTAACACTGTTTGCTTTCACAACATTCTGGGGGATGGGCATAAATGTCCTCAGGAATGAGCATGTCAGCATCACTATCCTGTCTGATAAATTCAGCCCCGCTGTAAAACGCTGGCTTAGTATTTTTAACGGGCTTATAGTTCTTGTAGTTGACTGCGTATTTGTTCACTACTCATGGCTGTATGCTCAGAGAATGGGAAAGCAAATCAGTCAGGGCATGGAAATTCCTATGATATACATGTACGGAATTATGCCGGTATGCGGAATAATCTGCGCGTTGTGCATAGTCATCAAAATGATTCAGGACTATAAAGCACCATTGTCGCAATTCGCCGTTCAGGAAGGAGAAAATTCATAATGGTGGTCGTTTCTTTATTGCTCGGCTTAATAGTTTTTGCGTTTATCGGGGTGCCGCTTGCTTTTTCTATCGGAGCGTCATGTATAACATACCTTTCTGCGGTTCGTCCTATGTTCCTGACGATGATGCCTCAGCGTATCTGGAACGGTGTATACAGTGAATTAATGATAGCAATGCCTCTGTTTATGCTGGCCGGAGAATTAATGAACACTGGAGGCATTACGAAAAGGATTATAGATTTCTGCATGGAAATATTACGGCCTATACACGGTGGACTTGGTGAAGTCAACGTAGTAGGCTCTATGATATTCGGAGGTATTTCCGGCTCATCAGTTGCAGACACATCTGCGCTTGGCAGTATCTTAATTCCGGCAATGGAGAAAGAAGGTTATCCTAAGAGTGCTTCAGCCGGTATAACTGTAGCGTCTTCAACAATGGGAATGATAATCCCGCCGTCTACACCTATGGTAGTTTACGCTATGGTCTCAGGAGCATCAATCGGAGCGTTATTCATGGCCGGAGCCGTTCCTGGACTGCTGATAGGAATATCGCAGACGGTGCTTGTTTTCTGGTTCAGCGTTAAAAACGGCTGGCACCCTAAGCAGATTCCATTCTCATCACAAAGATTCTGGAAAGCTATGTTTGCAGGTATTCCTGCGCTGTTGATGCCTGTATTTATAGTACTGTGCGTTTCCGGCGGTATATGCACTGCGAGCGAAAGTGCAGGTGTCGCGGTTCTATATAGCTTGCTGGTAGGTTTCTTTTTGTACAGAGAGCTCACGTTAAAAAATGTCTGGGACGCGCTCAAGAAGACGTTAATATCATCGTCATCAGTTATGTTAATCATCGGATTCACTCAAATATTCACGTGGATATTAACGATTCAGAAAGTGCCTGAGATCGTTGCAAATTTCTTCATGAGCATGAATGTATCACGTGTAGGCATAGCTTTAATGTTCGATGTATTGATATTAATCATCGGAACATTTATTGACGTAAGCCCGGCTATATTGCTCCTGACACCTATAATGCTTCCTGTGATGGAACATTTCGGTATATCTGCACTCCAGTTCGGAGCGATGATGATAACCGGACTTGCTATAGGGCTTGTAACTCCTCCTGTAGGAATGTGTCTCAATGCGTGCAATAAAATTAACCGTATGCCTGTCATAGATATCTTTAAGGGAGCTGCGCCGTATATTTTGTGTAACGTCATAGTGCTTGTAGCGATAAGTGTATGGCCTGAACTGACAGCATTTTTGCCGCGTTTGTTAGGGTATTAAAAAGTAAGCATAACCGCCGGCTGAAGTCGGCGTTTTTTTTTTATATATGCAGCTATGATATTGATCTATACTTAAGGAGAATACGTATGCCGCCAGCTTTCATAGTTATTATTATTGAAGCTCAGACTATCAGCTGAACATATTGAGCCTTCAATGGCAACAGTTCAAGAAGCAGCATCATTATTTGCGGACTGAATTTTACTGCAAGAGAGTTCACCAACGATAGCACCAGAGATATTTTGTTCACCGCCCGAAGAAGAGATAGCCGCCTGTAAATTTCCCAAAGCACTAATGTTATTATCAGTTGATTTTCTGAGAGTTTCAATAGAGCTGGTGAGTGTTGATATATTAGCAGAGGCATTCTCAGTAGAAGACTGAAATTTATCAAGAGCATTAAGAACAGGAGTAAAGCCATTAAGGATAGACATTGCAATATTCTCTTCATTGACTGGTTGAAAGTTAATAGCTCTGACAGCTTCGCCGACGGAATTAACAGCATTGATATTAGCCTGAGCGGACGAATTAATGTTATCGAGAGCCTTAATGACAGAGGCAAACTCAGCAGAGTAATCTTTGATTGAGACATTAGAATTCGAGCTTGGAGTCTGAATAGAATTAATGAGACCGAGCATAGAATCGCCTGCCCTGCTTAAAGTGTTAGTGTTGTTGTCTAGAGTATTATTCAATAGCTGAATAGTAGAATTAACTGGAGCTAAAGTAGAACTGAAAGAATCAGCAACTCCTCTTGCACGTTCACCGAAATCTCCTGCGAACTGAGAAATTTCTTTAGAGAACAAATCGACAGTCTCAGCGATAGAGAAACTAAAAATATTATCATTAACCTCGTATTCATGAGTAGTTAGCTTACCCTTTTGGTGGTCAAGATTAAAATATAAAGCTCCGATAGTGTCAGCCAGAGAATTAACGGATTTAATTATGCCCTGTTCGATTCCGTTAATATAAGCAATAGTGTTATTGCCGCCCGACAAACTGCGCTGATTATCCCGAAGTATAGCCTTCCCAATTTCCGCGCCGGACATGCCCTGATAAATTTTCTTCACCATTTCTTCGCCGGCATCACCAAATATATCGATAACTTTGTTGATGTAGTCAGACGCGAGAGTAGCCGCATAAGCATTCTTAGAATTGAATTGTTCTTCGAAAGGTTCAAGCTCCGAGATGACTTGTAATTTAATCTGAGGCATAACGTTTTTGAATTCTTTTTCGAGTTCAGATTTATCGATGAAACCGCCTTCAACAGCTTTTCGTAATTTCTGAATGCGATTAGTGAGCTTATCGAAAGTAACGTTAGCCCATTCTTTGAGAGCGTCATGAGCCTTCTTGAATTTCTCAGTGAGCTTGCCAGTGATAGGGTCTATACGCTGAATGCCGTTGATTAAGTGAGTCAAAGCCGGAACGAAAGACTGCGGAGCTTCGCCGAGATAATTGATAGCGTCCTTAGCCGAATCAAGGAATTCATTGAAATGTTTATCTACATCGCCCCATGCCTCATATAATAATTTGGCAGTTTTATTCCCGTGAACCGCCAACTCTTTAAGACTGTTAAGGATAGGTTGCTTAACGATGTCTTCAGGTATAGCGTATTTATCAGCGGCCTCTTTGACGAATTTATTCAGAGCGTCCTGAGCCTGTTTAAGTGAGACCTGAATAGCGAGCTGACCATTAGAGCCTCTGAGATACTTGTTAGCTTCGTCAATTTGAGCCGGAATGTTAAGAAGTACATTACGCAGACTAGCATTCATTTCCTCAAAGAAAGTTTTAACCTTATTTTGAGGTTTCATTTTATCAAGTTCGCGCTGAAGGTTTTTGCATTCAATGATAGTGTAGTATAAAGCAGAATTTCCCTTACCGAGAGCCATATTAACCTGATTAATATGTTCTGTAACTTTCTGAAAGATGTTAGGAAGTCCCTTGTATGCTTCTTTGTTCCCATGTAAAGCAGCTGTGATTTGAGCAAAAGTTTCTTTAGTAACGTTATTAATATTAATACCGGCTTTTTGAGCTTCATCAACTAATTCGGGGAATTGTTTGATAACGAACTTTAAAGCCTCTGAGAAAGTATCTTTGAAATTTTTTTGAGCCTCTTTATTTCTCTCATCGTATAATTTTCTAGTCTCATCAGCAGCTTTTATGTATGCTTTAGGAATGTCTTCAAAGCCAGTATCGATATTAAATTCGATATGTAACAATAAATCAGTATCAGCATCTTGAATTTCTTTCTTAATGCCTTTAATAACTTTATCAAAATCTTCGTTTGCTTTTTTTATCTCAGCTAAAGCAGTCCCATATTTGTAACCGAGAGTAGTTAAAGCAGCAATAGTAGCAGTAATAGGATTAATGATAGCAGCCCAACCAGTATTAATTAAAAAAGCATTAGCGTTAGCCGGAGATAAAAGAATATTGATGAAAGTTTTAATGTTGGTAATTAAAGAAGCCCAGCTGATAGCTTGTAACCCTAAAACAGCAGTCTTAAACTTTGTAAAAGAAGCGGCAATAGCAGTTAAAGCAGCTGGAACTTGAAGAGCTTTGCCGCCAATCCAGCCCCAGAATGAGATAGTAGCAAAAGTCCTTAGATGTTCAATGAGGAAGCCTAAAGGAGCTTTAATCATCCCGAAAGCCCAAACGATAGAATCAGCAATACCCTTAAGAGCCGCACCGAAAGATTTAATGTTATCCAAGAAGCCCTGAATGTTAAAATTTTTCAGTAAAGATTGAAAGTTTTCAACGGAGGGTAATTTGAATCCGAGACCTTCAAGAAAAGCATTAAGAGTATCTCCAGCAATTTGAGTTTCGCCAATCCATTTAGAGAAAGCTCTTGTGATATTAGCGAGAGAGCCAACAGCATCTTTAGCCTGATTTTTGATTTGTTCAAAGATTTCGATATGAAGTTCTTCCGAGGCCGAGCGAAAAGCATTCAAAGTATTAGTGAAAGTTTTCATTTTTTCATTGACGGCATTCTGAGTAGAACTCCATTGTTTTAATCTTTCCTCATTGCGAGCAAGAGAGGCTGCATTGTTAATTAATGCTAAAGCGGCTTTACTACCTCTTTGACCAAAGTCAGCGACAGCATTAGCAAGTGTGTATTCTCTTTTGCTTAACTCTAAGAAAATATCACTAAGACTTCTCATAGAGTTGTCAAGATTCTTAGTCTCAACGCCAGAAATATTAGCTTTCATAGCTAACTTTGTTAGAACCATAGCCAGACCAGTACCCGTCATTTCACCAGTTAGACCAGCATTAGCGATAGCCTCCATAGCAGCAACAGCTTCAGTTAAAGGCATCTTTACAGAGTTAGCAGCAGGACCTACATATTTCATAGCCTCAATGAGTTTAGACATGTTTAAAGCTGATTGGTTGCATGCGTTGTTGAAAATGGCAGTAATTTTATCAGCCTCATCAACGGACATAGCGAAATTCGTGATAGTTGAGCCTAAAATGTCAGCAGCGGAAGCCATATCGACAGCCTGCGAAATAGAGAGGTTAGCGACGGCCTGAACGGAAGCTAAAATTTTATGAGCGTCATTGCCCCTTTGAGCTAAGAGAGTCATAGCCTGCGCGGCATCTTTAGCAGTGATAGGGAGAGTAGCACCCATTTCACGAGCTTTTTTAGTGAGAGCGTCAAGTTCATTTTCAGCTGCCCCCGAAATGACTTTAACGGCAGTCATTTGAGCCTCAAAACCGCCGCCGATATTGAGAGCATTCTTAGTGATGAGTCCTAAAGCACCAGATGTGCCCAAAACAATTTTCGCACCTCTGTAAATAACTTTGAAAAAATTGCTAAAGGTAGCTTCAAGTTTTTTCCCTAAAGTATCAAGAGGTACAGAAAATTCAGCGAT
>JAFPWQ010000115.1 GCA_017394925.1 Synergistaceae bacterium | reverse complement strand
CCTCATCAAGCAGGCATAATTCAACAAAACTATATGCCTCACATATTCTCCGCGAATGAGATTTACGACAGCAAATTTTTCTGAACCTGGAATACGTGCATAAAGATTATATTTCGAGACATGCCAGCCCGCATCACCGGCAGTTCTGACATTTTGATTTCCGGACATTGTTTTTATATCTCCTTTCAGTGTCAAACTCATCGGCGTAACGTTAAATGCTGCTCCTGCACATGTCATTGTGTTATGCATTAATGAATTCTTCAGCCGTCATTTTGAGATAGAATTTTGCGGACATGGCCTTAGCAGAACGGAATTTAATTTTTGCGTAATTGAAACGGATAATCAGAGCCAGAATACCCAAATTCCCGTCAGAACGTTCAAACAGAACGCCTTTTCCGAGTGCTGAACCTGCAATTAACTTCCAGCGTTCATCAGCTAATCCGCGCCCCTCAAGCAAAGTCATAATTTCATATCCGGCACCTGATTTCATGCATTCATCAGCCTGACGAGGAAGAATATTATTGAACGAAAACGAGAGTCCGAAAACATCACCTAAATTTCCGTCCGGGTAAATATCAAACTGAAAATCAATTCCCAGAGCATGAGCAAAAATTTCACGGCAGAATTCAAGCATGTCTTCATCATAAGCATTGAACCCGATTGCATCAAAACATTCACCGAGTAATGCAGGACGTTCTGCAATCTCACGAATTAACTTGTGCTTCATGTACCCGCCTATGCGCATGGGTGAACCTTCGCGTCCCGGAAAAAGTCCGATGTAAGCAGGAGGCATTCCCTCAGGCAGACGATTTAATATATTCATGTATAACGATAAACGCCGCTCTTCATTTACTGACTTTAAGAACGGCGCAATTAATTCTTTTTTGTCTCTGTACTGAAAATAAGCTCCGGCATTTTCTGTTTCGCCTGCTCCTGTGTCCATTTCGATAGCACAACTTGTTCCGTGTCCTGACGGAAGACCTGATAACTATATCCGCAGCCCGGTGCAAATTTTGTGCCTGGTGAAGTTTCGCTGTGAACTGTCAGAACATCAAAGCATGGAGTGCCTTTCAGAGGGAATTCAACGTAAAACAAAGGGTAATTATCACCGATTATGCATTTCTCAATCACAGGGCGAACCAGAGCAGCGCTGTCTCCGAATAACGCCGCTTCTCTTCCGTCCTGTGAACAAAGACCGTAGAGAATATCAAACGTATCTGTTGGTGTCGGTTTGCTCATTCTTAACAAGAACAACGAGTACAAAAATTCCCCTCACTGTTAAAAGCAAGGGGATAAATTCAAATTCCGTATGTCCTTGTCCATTCAAATATTCCAAGTGCCGCCGCAACACTTGCATTGAGTGAACCAGTACCGTCCTTCATAATCGGAATTCTCATCAGCATATCGCATTTTTCACTCACAAGACGCGATAACCCAAAGCCTTCTGCACCAACAACAAGCGCAGTACGTTCCGGCAATCGTTCAGTCCATATTGATTTTTCAGAATCTCCATCGAGACCAACAGACCAGAAGCCGAATTCTTTAAGTCTGTCGATAGTCCGCGAGATATTTATGACCTGTATCACCGGCAATCTCAATGATGCTCCTGCGCTCGTCTTTATGACTGTTCCGTTCGGGAATGCTGAACGCCTCTTCGCATATATCACGCATGATGCACCGCCTGCCTCAGCTGAACGTATAATCGCGCCCAGATTATGAGGGTCTTCTATGTGGTCAAGTACAACAGCAAGTACTCTAGTTCTGCCTTCAATGCCTTTGAGAAAATCTTCAAGGTCAATTGCCTTTGACTGCGTGAGCTTGCAGATTACACCCTGATGTTTTTCGCCGCCTGAAAGTTTATCGAGTGCCTCAGGTGCCACAAGCTGATACGTAATCTTTTCGCGTCTGGCCATGTCAACAAGTTCATCAAGGAACGGAGGACGAACGTTATTTGCGATTAAGAGCTTGGCACAGCGTGATGGATTCTTCGTGAGCAGGTCTAATACTGGTTTACGGCCTCTGCATATTTCGCTGTCATCGTAATCGTTCATTCTATTTTGCTTTCTGTGTCAGTGTTGCCCAGTCAAGATTATCCCAGTCAGGTTCAGCAGGAGCGTTTGCATTATCTGCCCAGTAGAAGCCCAAGTTAGTCATTATGTTAGTCCATTCGCTTGAATGAGCACCAACGTATTCGGCATATGTCATGTCAGTACCGGCGACTTTGGTTAATGCGCAGTTCTTGAGTGCGTAAATCGGAGGCACTGAGTCTACAGCGTCAGCATTGCACGGATAAGAATCAAATTCTTCGCTCCATGCCCTTTGGACTTCTGCACTTCCGAACCATTCGGCGAATTTCTTCACTGTCTCTGTGTCTTCAGGGCTTCTCTTAGGGTTATCGAGTACTCCGATGTATTCAGCGATGTAATATGTCCCGTCTTCAATGTCAACGAGTGCCCAGTTCTCCGGCTCAGTTGTTCCCTTTAACGGACTCTTTGATGACTGTGCAGCCGCGTCAATGTTCCCGTACAATGATGAAGAATAGAACGTGCTGACTTGTACGTCTCCTCTGTTCAATGCGTCAAAGCCGTATGAGTCGCCCGTGTATAATCCCTTCGCACAGTATGACCATAAAGTTTTCCAGCCTTCAACACTGATTCCGCCCGCAGGTGATTTCGGATCTGTGAATGCATAGAGCATAGCATTGTTGATATTCATGTTCGTAGTTCCACCGACCCGGCCCTGACGATACCATTTGTAGCCGCAGTTCACGAGGTCAGCCCAGTGCTTAAAGTGAAGTTCTTTGCCCTTTGTGCCGAGTTCATCCTTGCGGTAAAGCATGAGTATATTCTGAATCACAATTCCGTATGCCTTGCCGGGATATTTGTACTCGCCGACCTTGTCAGCCCATGAAGGTGTCCAGTCAAGAACGCGGATATTCTCATAGCCTCCGTTGACTAACTGAGACCAGCGTACTTCGTTCAGTCCGAATATCACATCGCCGTCTCTGTTCTCATTCGCTAACTGAATCGCGCTCGTGTCTCCCTTATAGACGGTTGAATCGTCCATGTTGATGATAAAGCCGGCAGCTTTGGCCTCGTTTTTGAGCCATGTTACGCGTTCACTTGAGTTTGAGTTCGAGTAAATGCGGATAACATAGTCTGACGCATACGAACATGATGCGATTGAAAGAATCATTAACGCAAGAAAAAATTTTTTCATGATGAATAACCTCCTGAATAAAAATATGAATAGTGAGATTATATTAGCATTGACGCTTAAATCTTGCATGGCCATATATAATGAAAGTCAAATCATAAATAACATGAGAGGTCGTGAAATAATTTATGCCGGATATGTTTAACGTTACAGGTATGAGCTGTGCGGCATGTTCAGCAAGGGTTGAACGTGTTGTGAAGAAAGTTCCCGGTGTAACGTCATGTGCTGTCAGTCTGCTCACTAATTCAATGAGTGTTGAAGGCACTGCAAAGGTTTCAGATATTATTGCGGCAGTCGAAAAGGCCGGATATGGTGCAAGCCTCAAAGCCGAAGAGAGGACTGCAAAATCACATTCACAGGAAGAAAATGCATTAGCTGACCATGAGACCCCAGTCTTAAAGAAGAGATTAATCGCGTCATTGATATTCTTAATCGCGTTAATGTATTTCTCAATGGGACACATGATTAATCTTCCGTTACCTGAATTCTTTGTGAATAATCATGTCGCACAGGGATTAGCTCAGTTATTGCTCGCCGGGATAATCATGATAATCAATCAGAAATTTTTCATCTCAGGATTCACATCGTTAATTCATCTTGCGCCTAATATGGACACACTCGTAGCTATGGGTTCATTTGCATCGTTTTCATGGAGCGTGTATGTGCTGTTCATGATGACGCGTGAACATACTTTTATGCCTCATGATTTTTATTTTGAATCAGCCGGAATGATTTTAACGCTCATCACAATAGGCAAGATGTTAGAGGCAAAATCAAAAGGCAGAACTACAGACGCATTAAAGAGCCTGATGAAACTTGCGCCCAAGACAGCAAACGTTATCCGAAACGGTCAGGAGCTCACAGTTCCGATTGAGCAGGTTCAGCGGGGGAATATATTCATAGTGAGACCCGGCGAGAACATACCCGTAGACGGAATCATAATCGAGGGCACAAGCGCAGTGAATGAATCTGCACTTACTGGTGAGAGTATACCAGTCGACAAGGCAGAAGGAGATTCAGTATCGGCGGCAACGGTCAATCAGTCAGGGTTCATAAAGTGCGAGGCTGTTCGTGTCGGAGAAGATACTACATTGTCGCAGATAATCAAAATGGTGAGTGATGCGGCCGCGACTAAAGCACCAGCAGCAAAAATCGCCGATAAAGTATGCGGGATATTCGTTCCGTCAGTGATAGCAATAGCAATCGTGGTTGTCATTGCATGGCTGATTATGGGAAAAACATTCGGTGATGCGTTATCATACGGAATTGCTGTACTAGTCATATCATGTCCGTGTGCATTGGGACTAGCTACCCCTGTTGCTGTCATGGTGGGTAACGGAATGGGAGCGAAGAACGGAATT
>JAFPWQ010000114.1 GCA_017394925.1 Synergistaceae bacterium | reverse complement strand
TATTATGAGATTGCGAGACATTTTGATGATAATGAAATGCTTCCAATCAGATATTCTTGCAGAAACAAAGAATGCTTTTTGCTTGATGAAAACGATACGCCCGTAACAAAACCTGAAATACTCGGTGAAATATGCGTACGAGGTTCTGGTATTGGTTACGGCTACTACAATGACCCGGAGAATACAGCAAAAGCATTCGTACAGAATCCATTGAACACTGCATATCCTGAGATAATTTACAGAACTGGCGATTTGGCGAAGTATAACGAATACGGCGAGATGGTATACGTCTGCCGAAAAGATTTTCAGATAAAGCATCTTGGAAGAAGAATAGAACTCGGAGAAATCGAAGCGGCTGTGTCTGCTGTTGACGGTATTGAAGACTGCTGTTGTCTTTATGATTCTGAAAACGTGAAAATTGTGTTGTTCTATGCAGGTGATACTGACAATACTAAACTCAATAATAGTCTTAAAGTTTCACTTCCGGATTATATGCTTCCTGGAAGATACATAAAACTTGAGCAAATGCCTCTTAACCTCAACGGAAAGATTGACAGACAGAAATTAAAAGAATTTATGAAGGGAGAATAACACAATGATGGAAATACTTATCGCACTGTTTCTTGGTGCGTGGTTAATTACTGCGAGCATTTTAGGATACAGACATTTGAAAAAAGAACTGGACTTTTTCACGAAGGAGTAATGAAGGAAGAATGAACATATATTTTGTGGGAATGTGCATATCTTTTGCTGTGTATATCATTATAGGATTATACGTGAGCAGGAGAGTGAAGAGCGTTGAAGATTATTATGTTGCAGGAAGACGTGCTCCTCTGGTACTGATTGCAGGTTCAATGATTGCTTCTTATGCCAGTACAGGGTTATTCATGGGTGATGCTGCCACAAGCTATGAAGGAGCATTTTCCTCAATGGTAATTTTTTCTACGATGCAGACTGGCGGATATATCGTAGGAGCAATATTTTTTGGCCGTTACATTAGGAGAAGCAGAGCTCTCACAGTTTCGGAATTTTTCGGCAAAAGATTTTGTTCTCCTGCAATAAAGAAACTTGCTGCCTTCACTGCTATAGTTACTATGATAGTTTATCTTCTTTCGGTTATTCAGGGAATCGGAACGCTAATGTCTTCAGTAACAGTGCTGAGTTATAACACCTGCCTGTTTATATCAATGATAGTTTTCACAATGGTAACGGTAATCGGAGGTGCAAGCGGAGTTCTTATTACTGATACACTGATGGCAGGACTATTCACAGCTGCACTTATAGTATCATCAATCGTAATAGCGAATAATTCCGGCGGATGGTTCAACGCGCTTCACACTCTAGCTTCAGATTCTGGTACATCGCAAATACTTTCATGGGCTGGTCAACCTGGTGCATTATATGATTCAGGCACAATGAATGTTATGTGGGGTATAGTGTATGGAGTCGTATGGGGTTCTGTGTGCATGGTAAGCCCGTGGCAGTCGAGTCGTTATCTTATGGCCAAAGATGAACATACAGTTATACGTTCATCATTCATTTCTGCTCCCGGCATTTTTCTTCTGGAATTCCTTGCATGTATGGCCGCAGTTATCGTACGCATAAAGAATCCTTCAATTGAAGATTCATCACGTGTTCTCATTTGGGCAGCAATGAATGATATGCCCCAGCTACTCGGAATAATTCTTCTTACAGGAGTTCTTGCGGCAGGAATTTCTTCGGCAACAACATTCTTATCACTGGCAGGAGCTTCATTCGCAAATGATATTCTTTGCGTTAGGAAGGATAGAGCAATCAACACGGGAAGAATCATCATGATAATTATCAGCGTTATTGTTTTCGCAATAGCTGTTCAAAATTCACCGGCTATATTCTGGGTTATGTTCTTCGGAGGAGCAATCATAGCAGCCTCATGGATGCCCGTAGCATTCGCCAGCATTCTTAGTTCACGGGTAACACGTGCCGGAGCTTTTGCAGGAATGCTCGCAGGTTTTCTCGGGTGCTTTGTCGTCAGACTCTATACTGCACTTAACAGCATAACACTGCCTCCGTACTTTGACCCTGCATTAATCGGAATGGTGCTTAATTTTATCGCAATGATAGCTGTATCCTATTTCACTCAGGTAACTCCGGAAGAGAAAGCAGCAAGAGATGAATTATTTATCATTCCAGATTCAGAAAAGAACGCACACGAAATACGGAAGACTCTCGCAATGTCAAAATGGTCTTTCATGATAGGAGTATTCGTTACTATCTTCCTTCTCGTGTTCTGGGTTATTCCTTACATTACAGCGAAATAAACGCATAAAAAAATCCGGGTCGAGCTTTAATGCCCTGCCCGGAAAAATATTTTTATTCTTATGCCTGCTCTAAATCATCAACGAGTACTTTCGTTAATGCAGGATCAAATGACAATGAAACCTTCTCGCCTTCATCCCATATCTTTTTGACATCAGGGTTATCAATCTGAACGAGAACATTCCCCAAGTCCGTTTTAACCCACGTCTCAACACTATTGCCCAGATAAATATTCGCCGTAACGATTCCGTCCTCAATTCCTGAGCCTGCTTCACCGACCGAAAGCGATTCAGGTCTGGCCATGACGAGAGCTTTATCGCCTGCCTTGAGCTTATCTGAATATCGCGGCGCAAGGAAGTTCTGACCCTTCACCGAGACCGTACAGCCATTTGAATCTATTCCCTTAACATCGCACGGGAAGAATGCAACCTTACCCACAAAGCCGGAAACAAACGTATCAACAGGGTCTCTGTATATGTCGCTGGGAGTCCCAATCTGAACTATGTGGCCGCTTTTCATTACGATTATTCTGTCGGATAAACTCATGGCCTCAACTCTGTCATGCGTAACATACATTGATGTTATGCCCAGTGATTTTTGCAGTCTGCGAATTTCAACTCTCATTTGTTCACGAAGAAGCGCATCAAGATTGCTTAACGGCTCATCAAGAAGCAAAACTGAAGGCTCAACGATAAGACTGCGTGCAAGTGCAACTCTCTGCTGCTGTCCTCCCGATAATCTTGAAGGCGGACGCTTTGCCATTTGTCCCAGTCCGACCATTTCGAGAAAACGCGCAACCTTTTCATCAATCTCTTTCTGCGGAATCTTCCGGAGCTTCAGACCATATGCTACGTTCTCTGACACGTTCATGTGAGGAAACAGGCCGTAACTCTGGAAGACCATTGCTGTGTCGCGTTTATTCGGAGGCGTATTCGTTACGTCATTGTCGCCTATGAGAATCTTTCCTGATGTCGGCTGTTCAAACCCCGATAACATTCGCAGGATTGTTGACTTTCCGCACCCTGAAGGCCCAAGAAGCGTTACGAGTTCTCCGGGTTCAATTCTGAATGATACTTCGTTTACTGCTGTTACATCCTGCCCGGACTGCGGATCTCTGAATATCTTTGTGATTTTGTCAAACGTTACTGACTTTGATTTATTCGTCGCCAATTTTTATTTCTCTCCTTTCATCATGTTACGTTCATAATCAGCTCTGCATTCTCACATACAAGCAAGCTCATTATTCCGAATGCCGTAACTATCATCATGCTACGTTCACAATCAGCTCTGCATTCTCACATGCAAATACTCTCATGAATTCCGAATGCAAAAACTCGTAATGCCGCGTTCGTAATCAGATTCACATTCTCACGTGCAAACAAGCTCTTTATCCTGAATGCGATAACTCTCATCATGTTACGTTCTTCATGAGATTCGCATTCTCACGTACAAGCAATCTCATTATGCCGAATGCACCGAATACAATTATGATTAGCACGGTCGATAACACACTTGCGAGTCCGAATCTCAAATTCTCCGAGAAGTTATAGATTAAGACTGTGATGTGATACCAGCGCGCAGAAATCAGGAATATTACGGCACTAACTGCGGTCATTGAACGAACGAACGTATATGACAAACTAGACAGGAATGCAGGACGGACTAACGGCAAAACTATTGTCCTGAACACAGTAGCCTGATCTGCTCCCAAATCAGTAGCAGCCTCTTCTATTGACGGG
>JAFPWQ010000113.1 GCA_017394925.1 Synergistaceae bacterium | reverse complement strand
ATCAAGATATAAAGCGTCAGCCCTGCATCCGCCGTAACATCTCAATGAATATTTGCACTGTCTGCAGTCCTCATGAAGAGCAAAATATTCACTCGCTCTCGTGTCAATCAGTTTCATATATGCCGAATCAGTTATGCATTTCTCAAGCCCTATGTCCGTAATCAGCGGATAGTTTTCCTGTATTGCCATTCCCGATAACGAAAAACATGGCAAAGTCCTGCTCTCAGGCGAAATATACATAACGTGTCTTGCATGTCCGCACATACACATAGTTGAAGGTTCGCAGACAGGTTTGTAGACTGGAATATCAAATCTGTCAGGTTCGTCCGGATAGGCCATGAAGAAACCTCCGAGCATTATTCCCATAGGCATATTGTCCTCGTAATATTGCGGGATATAATCCAGATACATTTGGTATGCTTCATTCATGCTGAGTGATGCGCCGTAACCATTTTCAAGCCACGCTCCTATATTTGAAACAGGATTAGTCTTAATGGATCTCACGCCTAATGAGCCTAAATGCTTTATGCTCGCTCTTAGAGTATGTTTGTTATGTTTATGCAGACACATCTCCGAGCCTGTCGGGAATCCCATATCACGGCATAATGCAAAAGCTCTGTTCACTGTTTCTTCTGCACCCTTTACGCCGCGCATCCAGTCGTGCCAGCCTTCACCGTCATAGCTCATATCGAACTTAGGATGAATATTCCGTGAATCAAGAGCCTTAAGCAATTCCTCATTGACTAATGCACCGTTTGAATATATTTCCTTAATGCAAATATCACGTTCAAGAAGAGCGTCAACAATTTCAAGAAAATCACTGCGCACTAACGGTTCTCCGCCGGTAAGAGAGACATTCATAACTCCGCAGTCTGATAATTGCTGAATGATATTCATGATTGTCTCATGAGAAAGTTCTCCCAGTTTTGCATCAGGTGCCGACATGCAGCAATGCCTGCACTTGTAGTTGCACTTTCCTGTGATTGACCATTGAGCCCGATGGATATAGCGCGCAGGGTATTTTCTGTATTTCTGCTTCTCTGTCAGGCCATGACCGGCTTCGCATTGTTCTATCACATTGTTTTCTTCAAGAGTACGTATGAACTCACGTGTGCTTTTAGGGATAAACGGCAGGGATAAGTCAACGCTTCCGTCGCAGAGCTGAAGAGTACTCATTGCTTCGCGGTTGAGAAATTCAGTATTACCGTTATTCAGGTTAATCACTGCGTAGGGAAGTTTTTCGTAGCCCCGCAGAATGAAATTGTCCTTCAGTCTGTAATACATTTATATTCTTCTTTCAGAATAAACCGTTAGACCGGATTATCAACCAGCAAAAGAGCAAGCCATAAATTCTCTGCCATCTGGATAAACGCCATCTCCGGTTAGCATACAGATGCATCTCACGCCATCTCCTGATCCTCCGCCACCCACGAAACAAAGACAAACCGCTACTCCGCCAGCAACAGCTTTGAGTTCGTCCTCGCTGAGTTCGATCATCTCATCAGACCTGAATCCGTGAGCCTCTGCTACTTTCGTCATTGCTGTCTCTGTGATTTTCGCGGCCTCTTCACCAAAACCTTTTGCAATCAGAAATTTATCGAGTGATTTAAGTTTTGCTTGTTCGAGTTCGGTTTTTCCTGCCTCTTCTTTAAGACCTTTTGCAATCAGGAACTCGCCTAGTGCTTCGAGTGCTGCATGTTCAACTTCCGACTTTAACGCTTCGTCTTTTGATGCTGCTTCAAGAAATCTCTTATTGATCGTCATATTAGTTCAACACGCCTCTTTTCATTTGTTTTTTGTTAGGTAATAATTGTATTTTCTTCTTTCACAAATTAATTGTCAGTCTGATTAGAGATCTGCGCCAGCACCAATGCTAAGCGGACAATCACATGAGACGCCACTGTCATTTAGGCCTGATCCGGTGGGAAACAGACAAAAACACTGTTTGCCGTTTCCTGTTCCGCCGCCTATACCACCACACCCACAAACTCCGCCAGCAACAGCTTCGAGTTCGTCCTCGCTGAGTTCAATCATCTCGTCAGACTTAAATCCGTGAGCCTCTGCTACTTTCACTATTGCCGCCTCTGTGATTTTCGCGGCCTCTTCACAAAAACCTTTTGCAATCAGAAATTTATCGAGTGATTCAAGTTTTGTTTGTTCGAGTTCGATT
This sequence comes from Synergistaceae bacterium, assembly GCA_017394925.1. Lineage (GTDB taxonomy): Bacteria > Synergistota > Synergistia > Synergistales > Aminobacteriaceae > JAFUXM01. Next base: position 394 of record JAFPWQ010000113.1, on the reverse strand, counting down.
TTTCCTGCCTCTTCTTTAAGACCTTTTGCAATCAGGAACTCGCCTAGTGCTTCGAGTGCTGCTTCTTCAACTTCCGACTTTAACGCTTCGTCTTTTGAGGCTGCTTCGAGAAATCTCTTATTGACTGTCATGTTAATTCAATATGCCTCTTTTGTTTTTTTTTTGTTAGGTAATTATAGCAAATTATAGTATTACAAAGCAACATTAATTTTTGATTTAATTCATGGCCTCCGGTAACAAAATATATCTGTGCTAATATTATTTTCATTCTTGAATCATTACATTAAGGAGGAGTCATATGAATCGATTCATCAAAAATTTTTTCACACACGCAGTTACAATCATCAAAACAGAATGGAAAGCTGTTCTGACAATCTTAATCGCAAGTTCAATT
>JAFPWQ010000112.1 GCA_017394925.1 Synergistaceae bacterium | reverse complement strand
GTAATCCCGATAACATACGAGCAGAACGATTCGCCTAATGCATGGGTAAAATTCAAATCGCAAAAGGACTTCAGCGTTCACGTTACGACAGGCTTAATGAAGATTCTCAATCACGAAGACGAAATAGCCGGTGTACTTGGCCATGAAATTGGGCATGTGAAACTTGGACATTATGGCAAGGGAGTCGGGCGCAATATCGGCTGGGCGGTATTAGGCAATCTGTTAGGACGTGCGGCAGGAGGAGGTCTTGCAGGGGCAGCAGCACAGACAGCAGGAAAAGTAGCGATGAATTTAGCCGAGAGCGGATTCAGCCGTGAGCAGGAAGTTGAAGCTGATGATTACGGAACTGAATTACTCGTTAAAGCCGGTTATCCTTCTGACGGTTTATATCGTGCTATGAAGGCATTCAAGGACAATAACATAATCACTCAGCCTGACGGATTCAATTCACATCCGCCGACTGAAAGAAGACTGATTCACCTGAGAGAAAAAGCAAAATCGTTAAAAGCAAAGTCATCAAGGAAGAAATAATCATGCTGAGAAAATTTTTGTTCGCACTGGCAATTATAATTTCATTCGTGTCATGTTCATTTGCGTATTCAGGCGGCAGAGGCACAAAATCATCACCGTACATAATAGCGTCTTATGATGACATGGATCAGCTCCGCACTGACACTAACGCGTCTGAGTCTTCGAATATATACTACAAGCTCTCGAATGATATTCAGATGAGCAGATACAGCTGGACTGCTTCAATCGGTTCAAGTTCATCAACCCCGTTTGCAGGACATTTTGACGGTAACAGCTGTACGGTTTATGTGCACATCCGGGACAGCAGCAGTTCATTATTCGGCTATGTTTCATCTGATGCAGTGATAGAGAATCTCAAAGTTGAAGGACAGATATATTCATACGGAGATGCAGCCGGTATAGCGTTACAGCTTGACGGAGGAGTAATTGCGAACTGCCGCTTCTCCGGGAATATCTACGTAAGAGATTATGATATATCATCATATATAACAACTAATCTGAATGCCGGAGGGATAGTTGAGTACATGACTTCGGGAACTGTTGCGGACTGCAGTTTCAACGGAGAGATAACAGTCAACGGAGGAATATATCCCCGGGCAGGAGGAATTGCAGCACTCATGCATGGAGGAAATATAACAGGCTGTACGATAACTCATTACTCAAAAATCGCAGCTTATGCCGCAGACATTACAGCTTATGACTACGAATATATTTATGACAATCCAAGCGCAATAGCAGGAGGTATTGCCGGGCAGGTAAATATAAATCTTGATGAAACGATTGAAGACTGTGTATTTCGCGGTGAAGTCATAGCAGAGAGTTCGCACACGAGTTATGCAGGAGGTATAGCCGGTTTTGTCAGAGGAGGAATTCTCAGAAATAACACTGTGCTTGATGATTCACAAATATCTTCTTCATACAGTGCAGGAGGTATAGCAGGCATACTGACTTCGGGCGGAAGCATTGACAGCAATGATGTTCAGGGAGGCTCAATAGTGCAGGCAGATTCTCACAGTGCAGGAGGCATAACGGGAATTCTCGATTTAGGGAACGTAACCGACAATAATTCATACGCTTCAGTAACGGGCAATGCGTCATACAAAGGCGGCATAATCGGAGAAGTTACACCTGCAACATCAGATCCTGCAACAGGAAAGATAACCGGCAATACATACAGCGGATATGATTACGCAATAGGCAAAGATGCATCAGGACTTCCAAGCGACAGAGGAAGCAGCAAAGTCCCGGAGAGTGAACTTCCATTCAGGATAACAACGCCATCAAATCTTGCGGCAGTTAAAATCAATGTGCCGTACTCAATGACATTCACAACATATCCGGCTTCAAGTACATCGGGTTATGTTACATGGTCTTTAGTCAGCGGCGATATATCATCTTCGGGCTTAACGTTTAATGCGGGTGTACTGTCAGGAACGCCGGCATCAACGGGGACATTCACGTTTACACTGACAGCTTCTCTTTCATCATCGCAGACTCACACGAAGACATTCACGCTTACAGTTGAAGATCCACTTGTGATAACGACATCATCATATCTTCCTGACGGCAAAGCAGGTGTTCAATACGAAAGCATAACCCTGTCTACGGATGCGGAATATGGTTCATTGGTTACATGGACAGCCGCGAATATGCCCGGCGGACTGGAGATAGGACCTCTCACAGGCACAATATCAGGTACACCCGAAACAGCAGGCTATTACACATTCACAGTAACAGCACAATCAGGACAATACACAGCAGCGAAAGAATTTACGATCGTGATTTATCCTTCACTGAGAATTATTACTGATTCGAGACTGCCTCATGCTTTGACAGGACATGATTATTCCGTAACTCTTGCAACTGATATAAATTCATTCGATTCGCAATATGTCATATGGTCATGCGATTCACTTCCTGAGAGCCTTAATCTTGATTCAAAAACAGGAATCATATCGGGAATACCTTTATCAGAAGGCACATTTACGTTTAGTGTGAGTGCGTCTGTTGATACACCTTCAGGATTTTATACGGACACAAAAGAGTTCATGCTCACGGTAACTTCTGCGTTTGAAATCACTGATGATTCTGTTCTGCCCTCTGCAATAGTTAATCATGAATATTCACATAAACTTTCACTTTCAATAACTGAATCACAGCCTGCAAATGTAACATGGAAACTTGAGAGCGGAAATTTACCCGACGGACTGAGTTTTGATCTCAGCACAGGGACAATAAAAGGCACAGCGTCATTAACAGGAGAATATAAATTTACGGTCAGTGCTTCATTAGATAACATAAAAGCCGAAAAAACTTTCACTCTTGCAGTTGTCTCTGAGTTCACAATTTCAACAGCTTCAGAACTTCCAGACGCAAGACCGTATGAATCATATCTTGCTGTGCTCTCTGTGAACGGGGGTTCATCAAGTGCAGTTACATGGCAGTTAATCAGCGGAAAATTACCCGAAGGCATTGAATTTGATTCAAGGACAGGCATAATATCAGGGTCATCATCGAAAGAAGGCATATATGAATTCACGATAAGTGCATCGGTTAATTCATCATCAGAAAGATTATCAGCACAGAAAAAATTTATTCTGCGTGTATGTCCTGAACTGCAAATCACGAATGAGAGTTCATACACGTTCGATGCAGGAACATCATTAAGCCTTCGTTTTTCCTCGACGATAACAGGCTCGTTATGGTCTGTACTGAGCGGTGATATTCCTCCGGGACTCTCACTGAATGAAGATACGCTTTCAGGCACGGCGTTAAAGGCCGGGACATTCAGATTTACGCTTCAGGCTGTAAACGGGTATTCACTCGCAAGAAAAGTTATAACGTTCAAAGTGAATCTCGTAATTTCTTCACCTTCATATCTTCCCAACGGCATGAAAGGCGAATCATATTTTGAAGTGCTTCGTGTGAACGGTGCAAATTCTGCTGAATGGTCGCTCATAACAAGTCCTGATACTCTTCCTTCAGGACTTTCACTTAATATTAACGGAACGATTCAGGGAGTACCGGCAACAGAAGGCGTTTATGATTTCATAGTGAATGCCTCAGATGATAACGGACTTGGTGCGCGTAAACTCTTGAGAATTACGATTGATTCAGATTCAGCAGTTCCAATTACGACCGCAAGTCTGCCTTCAGGGAAATCGGGCGAATCTTACTATGCGGAATTACATTCAACAGTAAGCGGCGTAACATGGACAATCTCAGACGGAAGATTACCCAATGGCTTAACACTGAATGCCTTAAACGGACTCATTTCGGGAATTCCGTATGAATCCGGGACATTCACATTCACAGTGAGAGCCTCATACGGACAGCGCGAAGGAACAAGACGGTTAACGCTCTGGATTTCTCCTGCTGATGTGCAAAAAGAATCAGAAGATACACATATATCTTCATCAGGCGGCGGAGGAGGATGCAATACAGGTTTGAATCTCTCAATGATTTTTGCATTTCTTATTTTTATTTTCAGGCGGCGTTTTTGATTCTTGAATTTGATTCATGATTCATGATTTGAATATTTCAGAAGCTCTCTTAAATGCAAGGGAGCTTTTTTACTGCGCGTGTTTTTCCCGTTTGGGCTATAATGTGAATCACTAACACAAGAATAAAGACAGGTGAAAAAATTTGTCATGAATATAAAGATTTTTCCCGTGAAAATATTAATAGCATTAAGTCTCATCATTAACGCGTCAGATTCATATGCAATGACTTTATACTCGCCGCCTATATTCAGAGGCACAGTAATGAGTGCATATCAGCAGGCCTATGCAATGAACTTTGAGATCTGGAAGCCTCATGATTTGCCGCCTGGATGGTACGCAACATTTGATGGTTACCCTGTGGCACAAATCGCAGAAAACAGATGGGTATACGGTCAGTTAGGCATTGACGGAGCAATAAGACCCACGAATATATTAATCGGCTCAGTGATACCTGCGAATGTTCCGGGCTTACTGAGAATTGCATCTGCAGGAGGCTATTCGCGTTTCGTTAATGATGAAGCGTTCATGAAAATACGAGAGTACAGAATCAACCGAATGGGCTGGCTCAATGACGGCTATCTGAATACAATAATTGCATGGCACACATCAGAACCCGGAGTAATCATATGGCTCGGCAACAGATGGAAGAGATTAACGCCCAATCCCGGCGAATATACATGGCAGATGCTTAAACGCTTAAAGCCGTGGATACTTGAAGAACTCCGCAAGAATAATATATTTTATCCTTCTGGTGAACCTGATGAAGCTGCAGATCTCGCGCGTCAATGGGGAATACACTGGAGCGGGCGCGTCATTCTTGATACTCTTCGTGCATTCAAAGACAGCGGCGGAAGAGGAAACACTACATCATTGCGTGAGACATCAACAAGCAGTGAAGGCAGTGATACCCCCGGTGAAAAGAAAGAAGACACCGGACCTCAGTGGGACGTGGATTAAATCATGAGACGCAAAGATAATAACGATACTGTAGAATCACGAATCATTCAGCTTCTCTCAATGGCATATGATACTGACAGCACAGCAAGAGTTATAGCGATCTCAAATCAGATTCTTGAACTTGACCCTGATAACCCTGAAGCATTAATACTCAAAGCAGACAGGATTAAAGGCGAAGAAAAAAAGATTGAGTTGTTGCTTAGTGCTCTTGATTCACTGAATAAACCAGAGAATGCGAATTACAAAGACAGGGATTTATTTTTGCTTGAAGTCAATGAAGGTCTTGCGTTAATGTATTTCGTGAGGAATAAATTTCATGAGTCATTCACGTATGCATCTGAGGCCATGAATATACTTAATGATCATGAAGATTTGCGCGATGAAATTGACGGGGACGGTTATTTTCGTTCTGTGTATTACCGCGTGATGATTGAGCTTCACGAATGGCAGAAGATTCTCGCTGAGTCAATGCGCGATGAAGAACGTAATACTGCATGGGCATATTCAAGATTAATAGCCGCGTATATGCTTGCACCTGAACATGGCCGTGTGTACGCAAATATGTTCTGGGATATGCTTAGAATCTCACCTGATATGCCGTTCTACATGCTTGGAATTTACGAAGAGCCTGACGATGATGCAGATTCAGAAGAGGCTGAAGATTTCAATTTTGCGTTAATGTTCTATGATACGCTTGATATATCACAAGAGTTTAAGAACTGGTTCACGCGCGGAGTGATATTATTCGGACTGCTCACAAACCGTTTTGACGAAAGCGAACATGACTATATGATTGATGCACTTGATGCGTCAGGAGGCTATGAAGAATACGAAAAGATGAGCAGAATAATAGTTGAAGGTGATGACGAAGCAGTGATAGAAATGCTTGCGGCAAATAAATGTCTGACGGACTAAAATAAATTTAATTTAAACAGGAGAAAAATTAATCTAGTGAAGAATACGACAGATTCACAAACACATAAAGTTTCAGGCTCAAGATTCAAATTAACGCCCGACAAGCTCAGGAAGATAAAGCAGCCTGAGACATGGAAATTAAACACGACAGATGACATTGCAGTATCGCGATCAAAGAAGCCCGAGCCGTTAATCGGACAGCAGCGCGCAATTGAATCAATGGAATTCGGACTCGCAGTAAACGGACGCGGCTATAATATTTTCGTTGTCGGTCAGCCCGGAAGCGGAAGAACAAGCTACGCCCTTGAAAGATTACAGGCCAAAGCTGAAACACTGCCTGCCCCTGATGACTGGTTATATCTCTATAATTTCGAGAAACCCGGAGAACCTTTAGCTGTGAGTGTCCCGGCCGGAAAAGGTAAAAAACTTGCGGATGAACTTGAAGAGTTGCTGAAGGATTTAAAAACAGCAATCAGTAAAGCCTTTGAGCAGAGCCAGTACGAAGAAGCAAAAGCATCTCACATAAAAGAGTTTCAGGATAAAGCCGGCGTAATCATGGACAGGCTGAAAGAACGCGCCGCAAAGGATAATTTCTCGCTTAAACGAACACCGCAGGGATTTATCAATGTGCCGTTAATCAAAGACAAAGATGAAGAAGGCCATGATATAACCCGTGAGCTTAAACCGGAAGAATACGAATCACTTGATGATAAGAAACAGAAACGTTATCAGGCAGCCAGTGAGAGAATCTCAAAACGGACATTAACGGGAATGCGTGAGATTCGCGACATGGAGAAGGCACTCAAGGAAAAACTGAGCAAACTTGAGACTGAAATTTGCCGGGCCGCAATTGAGCCATGCATGAAAGACTTACGCGACAAATATAAAGACAATGAGCCGTTATTATCATGGTTCGCAAAAATGGCAGATGACGTTACAGAAAATTTCGGGGCATTCGTTACAGCGGCAAGAGATGACAGTGCAGAAGTAGATTTCACGCGCTACAATGCGAATCTCTTCGTCAGCAATGACCCGTCAAAAGGTGCGCCGGTAATCTGGGAAACTAATCCAACATACTATAACTTATCTGGAAGAGTCGAATACGAAAGTCATCAGGGATATTTATACACTGACTTCAGAAAAATACTTGCCGGTGCATTCCATAAAGCTAACGGTGGATTTCTAGTAATCGATGCCGAAAAAGTATTGATGAATTTCATGTCATGGGAATCAATTAAACGCTTAATGCGCACAGGTGAAGCCTCAATCGAAAATCTCGGAGAACAATATGGTGCTCTTCCTGTGTCATCATTGAGACCTGCACCCATAAAGATAAACATGAAGATCATCATGACAGGCTCACCGTATATCTATGAATTACTGCAATATTATGATCCTGAGTTCGGGAAAATCTTCAAGATTAAGGCAAGTTTCGATTACGATATGCCCCGAACAGCCGGTAATGAGAGATGGATGGCAAGACACATAGCCGAAGTGATAAAGCGCGAGAAGTTAAAGCCGTTTGACGCGTCAGCACTGTCAGAGATAATTGAATGGTCAAGCAGAGAAGCAGAAGACCAGAATTTGCTTTACGTCAACGCAGGAAATTTACGCGAGCTGCTTACGGAATCAAATGCATGGTCAGAAGTTAATCGCACAGGCAATACAGTAACGCGTGAGAATGTGATAAAAGCCATTGAGCATAAAGTCTACAGGTCATGTTTATACCGCGATAAACTTGCGCGTGCATTCAAAGACGGAGTGATTCACATTGATACGTCAGGCTCGGCAGTCGGACAGATTAACGGGTTAAGCGTGATTGACATGAATGATTACAGGTTCGGACATCCATCGAGAATCACGGCGAATGTCTTCATGGGTCAGGAAGGAGTCGTGAACATAGAACGCGAAGTGAAAATGACCGGTCCGATTCATAACAAGGGCTTAATGATTCTCTCAAGCTATTTAGGCCGCAAATACGCACAGGATATGCCGCTGAGTTTAAGCGCACACATAACGTTTGAGCAGAACTATTCGGGCATTGAGGGAGACAGTGCAAGCTCAACGGAATTGTATTGCATTCTCTCTGCGTTGTCGGGTCTTCCATTGAAACAGGGAATAGCTGTTACGGGTTCAGTTGATCAGTTTGGAACGGTTCAGCCTATCGGAGGAGTGAACGAAAAAATCGAAGGCTTCTATGAGTACTGCAAGATAGCGGGCTTAACAGGTGAACAAGGGGTAATGATTCCTGCGTCAAACATGCGGCACTTAATGCTGAATTCGGAAGTCATTGATGCAGTCCGTGAAGGCAGGTTCTCGATATGGGCAGTGAATGACATTGACGAAGGCATAGAGCTCTTAACGGGAGTGAGTGCAGGAAAGTTACGCAAAGACGGATCATATACTGACGGTTCAGTTCATGGCCTCGTGAAGGCAAGATTAAAGAAAATGCTTAGCGACGGCATGAGGCTTGAGAAGAAATTCGGACGTTC
>JAFPWQ010000111.1 GCA_017394925.1 Synergistaceae bacterium | reverse complement strand
GGCATCACGAATGGTTAAAGGCTTAAAGAGTTTAGGCCTGCCTGTGTGGGTAAAGATTCGGAAAATCGATGACGATAAAAATAGCACATTGAGATTTATCGATGCATTAGTGAATGCCGGAGCAGATAATATATGCATTCATGGCCGTACACCTTCACAGCGTTATGAGGGGGTTGCAGATAAGAGTATAATACGTAAATCATCAAAGAGGTTCGCAGGTTACATCAGTGCGAGCGGAGATGTTAAGACGGTTGAAGATATAAACGAGTATTTATCGTTTGGATGCGTTATAGTGATGGCAGCAAGAGGTGCAGTGTCGAATCCGTTTTTATTTGAGGAGTTTAACGGGATATACAGAACACGTGAAGAAAAACTTGAATCACTGCTTAGATTTTCAGAACGCACACACAAAATATCTGGTGAACACAAGGCTGTAGTGTTGCTGAAGAGATTTGCAGGGAGCATGCTGAAATTCAACGAAGGTTCTGCGGAATTAAGAAGACGTGCGATGATGTCGGTAAATCTGGAAGAATTAGTGAATGTATTGGAACAAGGAGCAATGATAGAGAATGAGAGTTGAATTTATACCAGAGGGAACATGTGCAAAGAAGATAACATTTGATATTGAGAACGGAAAGATATACAACCTGAATTTTTTAGGCGGCTGTCCGGGCAATTTAGGCGCAATAGTGAAACTGCTTGAAGGAGCAGATGCATACGAGACAATACGAAAGTTAAGAGGCAACAAGTGCGGCTCACGAGGAACATCATGCGCTGACCAGTTAGCGATTGCACTTGAGGAGGCAACAAGTGAAGAATATCAGGGTCAACACACAATACACATTGGGAAGCATCTGGGACGAACTGCCTGATTCAGAATTAAAGCGTGAGAAAAGAATCCCAGTTACACAGGAAGAAGCTCTTGAATTATACGAGGCGGCAAAGCTGAGTCTTAACACTGCGACATTTACGGCATGGGACAGACATAATGATATGGTTGCGAAGTCCCAGAAGTTAAGACAGATCGCACAGCGCAAAGAAATTATTGAACGTCAGAACATAGAACACAGAGAAGAACAGACCCGTTTAATTGAAGAGGCCGCACTGAAACGTAAAAACAAAAACTGAAAGCAAAAATATAACCGCAGGACAATCTAATATTTAAGAAATTAATTTAAGAAATCAAGAAAGTTCTGCGGCTTTATTTATTCTAAAATGCATTAACTGCATCAATCACATATTTAATTTCATCATAGGTCATGCCGTTATAAAACGGAAGACTCAGAACTTCATCAGCTAATTTCTCTGCAACCGGAAACTCTCCTTTTTGATGTCCCAGATAGTTATAGCATTTCTGCATGTGAGGCGGTATCGGATAATGTATTTGCGTGTGAATGCCTTTCGATTCAAGATAATCATGAAGTTCATCGCGTCTTTCACAGCGAATTACGAATAAATGCCAGACATGCCCGGATTTTTCGCGGACTTTCGGAAGTATAATTGCAGGGTTCTTTATGCCGGATAAATATTTGTCTTTTAATCTGCCTCTTTCATGAATGAGTTCGTCAAGGTGAGAGAGTTTTACGCGCAGTAAAGCCGCCTGCATTTCATCAAGCCTTGAGTTTATCCCGCAGTAATCATTGTGATATTTCACCTGGCTTCCGTAATTGCGCAATGCCCTGAACTTTTCAGCAAGTTCTTTATCTTTCACGAGTACAGCTCCTGCATCACCGAATGCGCCGAGATTTTTCGTAGGGTAAAAACTGAAACAGCCGACATCACCCCATGTTCCCGTTGTAATGCCGTCAAATTTCGCTGAATGTGATTGTGCGCAGTCCTCAATGAGATATAAGCCATGCGAATCTGCAAGTGATTTTATTGCTGTCATGTTTGCCGCCTGTCCGTAAAGATGTACGGCCATGATTGCGCGCGTCCTGTCCGTGATTAGAGATTCAATTCGTGAGGCATCAAGATTATAGAATTCATCAGGTTCACAGAATACGGGTACAGCTCCGTTTGCTGTTATTCCAAGTACTGTCGCTATGTACGTGTTTGCAGGCACTATCACTTCATCACCAGGGCCAATATTCAACGCTCTGACCGCAAGTATTAATGCATCAAGTCCGCTGTTCAGTCCAACGCAATAAGGACTGCCGGTATAACATGCAAATTCTTTCTCGAACTCTTCAAGCTCATTGCCAAGAATATACCAGCCAGAATCAAGAACACGTAATGCAGCATGTTTATATTCTTCTGCAAATTTTTCATACTGCCTGTCTAAACGGTCATATACTTTCATGCTTATCTTCACTTTCTATATAGCGTTTGAATTCGTCATAATTCCTGATGTAATCACTCTCATTGTAGATTTCTGACGCAAATACAACCAGGACTGCATCAGGTGAAAAATCAAACATTTCACGCCACATATTACCTGGAACATAGAGGCCTTCATACGGTTTCTCAAGAGGTATAACTTTTGATTCTGTCCCGTTGTCGAGGCGTATTTTGCAGCTTCCGTGAATGCATACAAGAATCTGTTCAAGCGTTTTGTGTGCATGATTGCCTCTTACTACTCCTTCAATCGTGTCGTACATGAAATATACGCGCTTTATCCTGAAGGGTATATCATTGAACTCTTCAAGTGATATTAGCTGACCACGTTCATCGCCGTGAGGCTGAAACATGTATTTGACTATCTGCAATCTTATTTCCCTCCATTATTCGCGATTATTCGCGGTTCATGCAGAAATTCGCAAATTCTGTTGAAACGTCCGTGTCTGTTAAAATATTTGTTTGAATCTTATCAACAAAAACCTCGGACTTAACATTTTTTTCATGACGTAACTTTCTTTTTATAAAACCCGTCAAACGCCTTGCAAGTATAACAGGTACAGAAATAATTCCCAATTTGTCTTTCAGTTTCTGCCTGTATTCAATCTCTTTTTCTATTTCTTTCTTACGCTTTCTTCTGGCTTTTTTAGTGTTAATTAAAGCAGCAAGTTTCTCCGAAAATTCTGAAGGATAATTCATGCACCGTCTCAGCAGCATTTCATCTGTTCTGATCTGGTCAAGCTGCATTGCATCATACATTTCCTGAGTCCTGAACGGGGTATCATTGCCCTGAACTGTTGATATTCCTGCTCCGAATTCGTAATAAATTGCGTTTCTTTCAAGAAAACGTATCCGCCTTTCATCAAATATCATGCACTTTATCATAAAGTCCTCAAGATATTTAATGCCTTCGTCAACTGCTTCTTTCATGTACTGTATAAAGACATCGCACCTGTATAATACACTGGCACCAGAAATATTATCATTTCTGAGCAGGTAACTTTCTTTGAGATCATCAGGATTGTCATACGCTCTGATATTCTGAGGGTAACGACGATGAGCAATAAGCTCGACGGGATTCGAGAATGCACGGTAAAATACGGCCTGTGTAATAAGAACTTCTGCATCCGTTCTGACTGCATAATTATATGAATCCCTCAATGCGTATTCATCAAAGAACATATCTCCCTGTTCAAGTACACGCATATATTCTGTACGTGCTGCCTGTGCTGCCTCAAGATATGTCTTTATTATGCCAAGATTCTCTGTGTGCGCGGTCAGTCTGTAATCTGTGAAATCATGACGTAAAAAGAAATCCTTTATTTTGTCAAAGAATTTCACTTCAGAACAATCATCTATTATTATGACATCAAAATTAATACCCTTTTGACTCACAATAGAATTCAATGTTGCCCTTACCCGTTCCCATGCTCCATTGTATATTAACACAACTACTGATACGTCAGGTGCATTAGTATTTTCTGTATCTTTCATTATTATAGTTCTCCCCTTCTGCCTGTTATGATATATATATTTCGGCATAAATTTCACAAACCTGCTATATTTTGCTGATGATTATCTGATTATTCATTCCCGTGATGCAATTTACTTTTCGGTTTTTTCTTCTTTGGCTGTCCTTCACGGCTCACATTGCGATTCTGATTCTGATTCTGCTTTTTTGATTTGGGCTTTGCCTTCGCTGGTGATGGTTTTAACGGTTTTGCATTCACTTTGATTTTATGCCTTGCCTGCTTTGCACGTTCGAGTCTTTCGATTCGTTCCTGTGCTGCTTTCTTTTTTGCGGCAAGCTCTTTATCCTCGCCCCATTCCTCGCCTCTAAGCACTGTCTCTTTGAAATCCGGAAATTCTGAAATTGAAACGGGTACAAGCCTGCCCGACGGAAAACGAATATTCACATGTTCGCGTCCGACATCTAAACTCTCAAGCGTATATGAGCCCTGTTCAGTTTTTATCTTCGTGCCTGGTCCTGGAAGTTTTGACCACATTTCTGAATATATTTCCTGTTCGTATGACATGCAGCACATTAACCTTCCGCATAAGCCCGATATTTTCGTCGGGTTCAATGCACTTCTCTGTTCCTTCACTATCTTTATGCTTATGGGCATGAATCCCCGTAACCAGTAACTGCAGCAGCACGGACGGCCGCATGACGCAATGCCACGTACTATTCTTGCCTCATCCCGTATTCCTATCTGACGCATCTCAATCCGGGTCTTGAACTCATGCGCAAGATCTCTCACGTATGCGCGGAAATCTACACGCTGTTCTGCCGTGAAGTAAAAATATAATTTCTTTCGGTCAAGCATGTATTCGACATCTACAAGTTTCATCATAATCTCATGTTCCGAAAGCAATTCACGCGCACGCAATAATGCTTCTTCTTCTTCGCGTCTGCATTCGTAATAACTCTCAATGTCATTAATATCTGCCTCACGCAAAAATTCTGCGTCCTGTAACATTGCTTCTGTCGTTTCCTCATAATTTGAAGTCTCTGACCTATACCGTGATTCCTGTTCCTGAGTCAGCATTCCTCCCAGTAAACCCATTTCATAACCGCGCGATGTCTTAAGCACAAGCCATTTATTATGATTCAGAATATCTTCGTCATTCAGTCTCATTAAACCTAAATATCTTGGCTTACCAAATATCGTTAAATATGTCTTCAATTTCGTTACTGCCTTCTTTATCTTTAAGTGTAAGTATTATCATGTCGCTCATAATTGCAGCTGATAAATTTTTTCTGTCGTTTATGAGCTTCAATCTGTAAATCTTATCTGCAAGCATAAAATCTTTTTCCCTGACTGCGTAATTAGTCCATGAGTCAAGGTCTGAGGCTATACTCGCATTATCGCGTTTGCCTGATAACCATTCAAGCCATTCTGATTCTGTCTCAGGGGGCTTTGCTGAATCAAAACTTTCATCTGAGATTAACACACTGAATCGTGAACGGCTCTTTAACGTTCCAAGAAAAAATTTTGCATCGTCCATTAAGAATAATATATATGCATGTGAAGGCGGCTCTTCTGAAAGTTTCAATAAACTGTTTCCTGCGTTTTGATTCAGTCTTCCGGCGTTCATGATTACAGCAAGACGCTTGTCTGATTCTAACGGCCTGAGTGCAATATCCTGAATCAAATTACGGCATGTGTCTATGTCAGGTGCTTTATCTGTGCTTCCTGCAATGAGTAAATCAGGGTGTGAAGGTCTGTAACTTCCCAGAATAATATTTGCGAGCGATTCTATTATTTCATCATGCCATTTTGACGGCGATACTATTGCACGTGTATGCGGAATATTTTCTGATTCACACTCACGTAATATATTCTGCCACGTTACATTAAGAGCGAGATCAGACAACCTTTTATCTCCTCCATTAATGCTAGTGCCTTCGTTTTATTGCCCTCATATTTGAATGCCTCTTCAAGTTCATCCATTGCCTGCTCTGTACGCTCAATCGTGATGTAAAGTTTACGATCAGTTTTACGCCAGCGCATATCACGTTTGATCCGCAATCCCTGTGCCGCACGTCTGAGCAGTTCCGACAAAACAGATCTGTATTCTTCGATTAGTCTTCCGCCGGGAAAAACTGATAATCTGTCTGAGAGTTCATATAACTGGTCAAGCAAATCTTCAAGCTCTGATGACTCCATTGCTGACTCGAACGAAAACGGATTTGCACTCGTGATTGATTCAGCAGGTGATGAGTGATAACCTGTGCTTGAACTTCCCGATTCGATTCTTGTCTGAGGCGATGACGACGGCGCATTACCCCCTGAACGTTTTATCTGAACAGGGCCGCTCATATGTACTTCTCCAGTTCTGATGTTATCTTCGCAAACACGTCTGACTCATTCATGGCCTCACAGTGAATCACTATATAGCCTGCAAGAGTGCGATAAAATTCTGATACGCGCTTCATGAGTGAAAGACCTTCGGACTCAAATTTATCGTTGAGATTATGACGCTGTTTTACTCTGGAATATGCGAGCTCAGGATTTATATCGAGCAGAATTTTCACGTCAGGCTCAGGGAATTTACACGAGGCTATTATGCTCTTCACATGACTAACATTCAGGCCATGACCACCGCACTGATACGCAAGAGTCGAATCGTTATAGCGTTCGCATATCACGTGATGACCGTTTATGATTGCCGGAAGAATTATATTATTCACATGTTCTGCCCTGTCAGCAAGAAAGAGCAATAATTCAGACATCGGAGATATGCCTTTACTGCCGAGAATTACATCCCTGAATGCGTAAGGCTCATACGTGCGAATAGTCTTCGTGTGCATGCGTTCTTCAAGCCATTCTGAGAGTCTTTGAGACTGCGTAGTCTTGCCGGATCCGTCAATGCCTTCAATCGTTATGAACATGGATTAACCTCTTCATCATTCCGTCAATGAAATACTCAGTGCTGTATATCTTCAATGTGCCCTCTTTGATTCTTCGTGATTTGGTCTCACTGAGATATTCTTCTTCTTCGGGCAGCAAATCAGGTTCATGATCTGAATTCCTGTTACGCTTTCTCTGCATGGCTTTCTTTAATGCCTCGTTGAGATTGTCATTGTTAAGCTCAATTATGAGTTCGTTATTTGCGTCAATTGCTTTGAGTTCCGTAAGCATTCTCTCAAGGCTGTTTATGCTCTTCAGTCCCTCTTCGACCGCCGCAGATGATAACGGCTCAACACTTCCGCCCCTGACAATAAGCTCCGTTACTCCCGATGCACTTTCAGGAATTTTCATCTTCAATTTCTGTTCCGTGAGTCCTTTTCGCCAGCCGCGTAATTTTACTTTCACGTCAATCTCTTCACCGGCCTTTGCACTGCTCACTGTCTCTATATCCTCAATCGCAAGCACTTTAGGCTTCTGCGTGGCCTCAACTGTGATCGTGAATCCTGCGGGCAATATATCACTGAACGGCTGAGTGAGAAACGCATTGATTATCTTGACTGACTGACCGAATGCATTTGCTGTTATGTCATCATCAGAAAAGAAAATTTCTGTACGCGACCATCCTTTCGGGACATTTCTGCCGTCTATCCTGAGATTAACTTTCATTGTCCCCTGACCCTTTCGCCCCCATGATTCTTCTGCAAGTGCAGTGAAGACTCCTGCGAGTAATTTATGGCTCATGAATTCATCAGCGGCAACACGGAAATTAAATTTGCTTTCGGTCTTTGAATCTAAATCACGAAACACTAAATTTGCCGGTATCGACTGCGCATAATATCCCGACATGCCTCCTATACCTGCTTCCCTGTCCTGCGTTACTGTTCCCGTTATGCCTGCTGCACTTCCCAGCTTGAACGGAAATTCATAGCTGTCTATCGTGTCATGTATGAACGTCCTTGCGGCCATGTATGACGCATTGCCCCTTTTCAGCAACGGATGACCGAACGCGATGAATCTTCCGTGTCTGTCAACAGCAGTTACAGAACCAACAGCACCAAGTTCAATGTCTCCCCATACAAGCAATGCAGAAATCGAATCGCCCGGCCTCAGTCTTGTTTCGTCTGATATGCCCGTCATACCCGATGATGATATTCCCTGTGAGGCATTAATCCCAAGAGACGAAAGCATATTTTTCACCGCAGGAGTGTTTATGTTCAGACCTGAGAGAGTGAACATATCAGCAAACGAGTCATATTTCATGCGTGTTCTTTCGTCAGGATAATCGAATATCTTCATCATTGATTCAATGGGCGTTACAAGTGCAAATTTCTGTGTGCTTTTCTCCCACCCTGAACGTATTGCACCTGCAAGCCTGTTATTGATGTACAGCGGTGAACCTGACATCCCCTGTGCGAGTTTGTGAGGGCCTGTGAACTGAATCAATATCTCGTCTGTGAGTTCTACTCCGGGTTTCTTGTGCGATATGCTGATTATCTTTACGGGCATTCTCACTCTGTCATAGCCGCGAAGAACCGTAAGCACATAGCCGGTCATGCCGGGCTTAAGCATTTTCACCGGGATAATCTCACTGTCAGGGACAAAAGCAGCATATGAAGCTGAAGATGTGAGAAATAGAATCAATAGCGCAAAAAATTTTCTGAGCGTCATAATACTAAAACATTCCTCTTGCTTTCTGCCGCAAATATTCCATTATGAACCCGTTTATATCTCCGTCTAACACTGACTGTATATTTCCCTTCTCGTAATTCGTGCGATGATCTTTCACAAGCGTATACGGGTGCAGTACATAACTTCGTATCTGACTTCCCCATGTCGATTCTTTTTTCTCGCCTACAACTGATGATAATTCTTCTTCACGTTCACGCAGTGCAATCTCATATAATCTGCTCTTCAGGACATGCATAGCTACTTGTCTGTTCATGTGCTGGCTTCGTTCGTTCTGACACGTTACGACTATTCCCGTCGGTATGTGCGTGATTCTTACTGCTGAGTCTGTCCTGTTCACATACTGGCCTCCTGCACCTGATGCCCTGAACGTATCAACCTTTAAGTCTTCGGACTTAATCTCAACGTCAACGTCATCATTGAATTCCGGCGACACTAACACCGATGCAAAACTCGTGTGTCTCCTGTGCGCAGAATCAAACGGCGATATTCGTACAAGTCTGTGTACTCCGCGTTCAGCCTTTAAGAAGCCGTATGCATATTCTCCCTGCACTAAGATAGTCGCGTTCTTTATTCCGTCTCCTTCGTCCGTTGTTGCCTCAATAACGTTGGTCCTGAAGTTCTCGCGCTCACAGTAACGAAGGTACATGCGCATGAGCATACCGGCCCAGTCTTGAGAGTCTAAGCCGCCAGAGCCTGAATGAATCATTAAGATAGCATTC
>JAFPWQ010000110.1 GCA_017394925.1 Synergistaceae bacterium | reverse complement strand
TTTTACACATGGGCAGGCTTCATGAAATTTAATCCGCCTGAATGGGATTACATCATGGGAAGCTGGTTTGAACTCCCGCCAGATAAGCATTGCTGATATTTTGATTCAAAAACCTCCCCCGTTAAAAGAGGGAGGCCATATTCATTTCTGCATTTAGTCATCAAGTCTGAATTTCAGCACCTGACCTGTAACAGCATCAATATCAATTTCAAACTTATCATAGCCGGAAATGCATTCAATCTGATAAACTGGTCTGAAGTCTGTCCCGTCAGGATAATCATCTGCTTCATTGTCGAGGTCAATTTCTTTCACTCTCGCGTTTTCTCTTTTGACACGCTGCAATGCAATCTCTTTAGCCTGATCGTACGTGATGATCTTAATGTCCCGTCTTGCAGCTTCCTCAAGGACATACTGAGTGTCATCTGCAAATGCGAATCCCGAAATGACCAGAGCAATAACGAACGCAAGAACAAAGCAAAATTTTCTTTTCATTTTTCTCATTCTTCACTTCACCTCATAAATTTTATTTTATATATATTATCGCATACTCTCAAATCCGAGAATGTGAAAAAAATCCGGCTCTCTGTTTTTTATTATGATGCGAAGATAATAAAAATCGCAAAAAATCTTGTTTTATGAGATAATCTCACAGACAAGCAAAGACCATATCAAAAAAAAATCTTGCAGGTGGTAGATGAATAAAAATAATTTTCGCCCGTCTGCTTTAAACCAGAAAGGAGCTTTGTAAAGACACATGATTCAAAGACTGCACCGTAGCGACTTAGGCAATTCATTAAGGACGCTTATGGAAAACGATCCCGCCTTCCGGCCCGTGGCTTACTTCTCAATGGAAGTCGGCCTGAAAGAGTCAATCCCCACATACTCCGGGGGTTTAGGTGTACTGGCGGGCGACATACTAAAGAGTGCCGCTGATCTGGGCGTACCTATGGCAGGTGTTACGCTCTTATACCGCAAAGGCTATTTCGTTCAGGAATTCAACGATGAGGACTGGCAGAAAGAGAAGCCGGTTGTATGGGATCCCTCCAAAGAATTAACATTACTTCCCAACAAAATCACGCTTACAATGCAGGGCAGAGAGATTCAAGTCGGTGTGTGGGTCTATGAGTGCATCGGCGCAACTGGGTATCCTTTACCCGTATACTTCCTTGATACTGACTTTGAACCTAATCACCCCGATGACAGAAAATTATGCTGGTATTTATACGGCGGCGATAACCGTTACAGATTGTGCCAGGAATTTATTCTCGGTGTCGGAGGGTTAAGAATGCTGCGTGATCTTGGGTACATGAACATTGACACGTTCCATCTTAACGAAGGGCACGCCGGATTCTTAACGCTTGAGCTTATGCGCGAACTTGGCTATTATGACCCGGATAAAATCCGCGAGCAGGTAGTTTTCACCACGCATACACCAGTACCGGCAGGCCATGACTATTTTGACTTCGGAATGATTGACGGTGTTTTCCCGGCGGACGCAAAAGACACGATTCACAGAATGATTCCCGATAAGCCCGGCGTATCAATGACGGATCTGGGCTTACGCTACAGCAGGTACGTGAACGGAGTCGCGAAGAAGCACGCGGAAGTCAGCAATGCGATGTTCAACATGGAGACAGTAGACTGGGTAACGAACGGAATTCACCCAACAACATGGATCAGTTCAGGAATGCGCAAGCTCTACAACAAGCATATACCTGGCTGGGAATTAGATCCCGGAAGGCTTGTACAGGCACTCACAATTCCGTCCGATGAAGTATGGGCGGCACATCAGGCATCGAAATTGAGATTATTCGCGCGTGTCCTTGAGACCAACGGAGTACAGTTAGACCCGGATGTATTGACACTTGGATTTGCGAGAAGAGCAGCTACGTACAAGAGAGCAGATCTGTTACTTTCAGACATTAACAGACTGAAGAAAATTGCGGGCGGCAAGAAAGTACAGTTTATATTCGCAGGAAAATCACATCCGCATGATGACGGCGGCAAGAGATTACTTCAGAAAATCCGCAAGGCTTCGCATGAATTCGGAGCAGACCTCCCAATTGTATTCATCGACAATTACAATATGGAAATCGCTTCACTCCTGACACAGGGCGTTGATGTCTGGCTGAATACTCCCATGAGACCAAGAGAGGCAAGCGGCACTTCAGGAATGAAATGTGCGATGAACGGCATAATGAATTTCAGTGTTCTTGACGGCTGGTGGATTGAAGGCTGGATTGAGGACGTAACAGGCTGGTCAATCGGGCCTGCACCAAGCGAGGCAGAAGCAAAAGACGCGTCAGCCCATTATGATGAGAGCCTCGACGCAATAGATTTATACGACAAACTCGAAAAGAAAGTTATTCCCACGTACTATGAACATCATGACAAGTGGGTAGACATGATGAAACACACAATCGCCCTTGATGCCAGCTTCTTCAACACTCACAGAGTAGTCAGAGAGTATGCATCAAAAGCATATTCAATTGACTTCAGGGGCATGTAGAAAAAGAAAAAACAGAAAAATCTAGCTGACAAATTCAGCATTGAAAGGAATGTAGTTTAGTAACAATGACGAAAAGCGGTAGTGCTGTGAAAGTTTTATTTGTAACAACAGAACTTGCTCCCTTCTCTAAAGTCGGGGGGCTTGGTGATGTTGCTGGTTCATTGCCTAAGGCATTGCGTCAGGCAGGTGTTGATGTCCGTGTGGTAACTCCCGCGTGGCCTGGTGTTCTTGAGAAGGTTTCTAGTCTTGGGGTAAGAACTACGACAGTGAAGGCGAAAGTATATTCAGCGTATGACTGGCGGATTCATTCAGCGAACATAATAAAGGCAACAGTTGACGGAGTGATAATATATTTCCTGAACTCAGAGGATTATTCAGGAAGTCAG
>JAFPWQ010000109.1 GCA_017394925.1 Synergistaceae bacterium | reverse complement strand
TGAATCAAACACTCTTGCAGGACCTTCATGTTTCATCATTTCAGGAGCAACCGCTGAACGTTTCACTACACAGCCGTCAGGAGCTAAATTACCTTTGAGAACGGCTATTCCTCCGTTGGGTGAATAGGGATTATCAATCGGACGGATTATATTTTCGTTCGTGTTCTGAATACCTGCTATATTCTCCGCAACTGTCTTTCCTGTTGCTGTGATTAAATCTGTCTTGATGAGATTCTTTTTCGCAAGTTCATTCATGACAGCATAAACTCCGCCTGCCCTGTCTAAATCTTCCATGAAGGTATCACCGGCAGGAGCAAGATGACATAAATTAGGCGTGCGTTCACTGATTGAGTTTGCATCGCTTAAATTAATTTCTACTCCGGCCTCATGAGCTATTGCAGGAAGGTGCAGCATCGTATTTGTCGAACAGCCTAATGCCATATCAACCGCCTCTGCATTTCTGAATGCGTCATGAGTCATTATGTCTCTTGGACGAATATTTTTCTGGACGAGTTCCATAATCTTCATGCCGGTTAATTTCGCAAGTCTGATTCTCGCACTGTAGGGAGCAGGTATCGTTCCGTTGCCCCTGAGCGACATTCCGATTGCTTCGGTCAGACAGTTCATTGAGTTAGCAGTGTACATTCCCGAACATGATCCGCATGACGGACACGCATTTTCTGTGTAGTCTTCAACGCCTGCTTCATCAAGTTTACCTGCATGATAAGCTCCGACAGCCTCGAACATATGACTCAGACATGTACGTCTTCCGTCTCTGAGATGACCGGCTAACATCGGACCTCCTGCACAGAAAATCGCAGGAACATTCACTCTTGCGGCGGCCATGAGCAGACCGGGAACGTTCTTGTCGCAATTGGGAATCATGACGAGACCGTCAAACTGATGTGCCATCGCCATAGCCTCAGTTGAATCTGCAATCAAATCACGCGACACAAGAGAGTATTTCATTCCGACATGACCCATTGCAATCCCGTCGCACACAGCTATAGCAGGAAATACTACGGGTGTTCCTCCGGCGGCATATATTCCTTCTTTGACGGCCTGAGTGATTTTGTCCAGGTGCATATGACCGGGAACTATCTCGCTGAATGAATTCACGACTCCGATTATGGGACGCGAAATTTCTTCCTTCGTGAAGCCAAGAGCATAAAGCAGACTGAGATTTGGCGTTCGGTCTACTCCTGCTTTGATGTTATCACTTCGATACTTCATCGAGGCTTGAGCCGTCCTTCCATAACATTTGTTCACGTAACTGTTTGCCGATTACTTCCATTGGATGACGCGCAAGCATATCACGTTTTGAGTTGAAGAATGTCCTGCCGTTTTTATTCTCTGCAATCCATCTGCCTGCAAATGTTCCGTCCTGAATATCAGCAAGAACTTTACGCATGTTGGCTTTGATTTCTTCATGAGGAAGTACGCGAGGCCCTGAAACGTATTCGCCGAATTCAGCCGTATCTGAGATTGAGTAGTTCATTGCGGCAACTCCGCCCCTGTTCACGAGGTCAATGATGAGTTTCATCTCGTGAATGCATTCAAAGTACGCATTGACGGGGTCATAACCTGCCTCACAAAGAACTTCAAAACCGCACTGCATTAAATCAACGACTCCGCCGCATAATACAGTCTGCTCACCGAAGAGATCCGTCTCTGTTTCCTGCTGCATTGTGGTCTCAAGAATTCCTGCGCGTGCTCCTCCGATTCCTGCGATGTATGCGAGTGCTGTATCGAGGCATTTACCGCTTGCGTCCTGTTCAACTGCTACGAGACACGGTACACCTTTTCCTGCCACGTACTGACTTCTCACTGTGTGGCCTGGTCCTTTTGGTGCGGCCATGAAGACATCAACGCCTTTGGGTGCGACTATCTGCTTGTAGCGAATATTGAACCCGTGAGCGAATGCAATTGTCTTTCCTTCGGTGAGATACGGAAGCATTTCGGACTTGTACATGTCTGCCTGCTTCTCGTCATTGATGAGTATCATGATAATATCCGCTGCCTTTGTTGCTTCGCTTACCGTCATGACAGTGAATCCGTCTTTCTCTGCAACTGGCCATGACTTTCCGCCCTTGTAGAGTCCCACGATGACATCACAGCCTGAATCGCGAAGATTCATTGCGTGAGCGTGTCCCTGTGAACCATAACCGATGATTGCGATTTTCTTTCCTGTGAGCTTGCCGAGATCGCAGTCCTTCTCGTAATATACTTTTGCCATGAAGAAAAAACTCCTTTGTTGTTTGAAAATTTAGAATGAAGTAATTTTAGCAGAGAAATTTTACAATATTATAATCTCAATCACGCATAAATAATTATCTATAGTATTCCGACAAGAAGACCAACAATAAATGTAGTCGGTCCCATAGTCAGGAATATCTGCGGAATACTTATCCCCCATGAGATTAACATGCTTGCTATGAGTGCTGCGGCGGCCATGAAGAGCGAATCACTTATGTTTGAACATGCAATTACTCCCGAAACTTTTTCTTCGGGTGCTTTCGTCTGCATCACTGCGTATAAAGGCACGATATATAACCCTCCGCAGAAGGCAATCGCGAATAAGCAGAACGTAATCATGAAATTCTCAGGCTTTGAGAAAAACTCAACTGCTCCGATTACAGGTGCATCTGGTGATACGGGAGGTCTGTCGCTTACGTACCAGAGTAAGACGCTCGCGATAGCAATTCCATATGCCGCAGAAGGTACATACTTAGTCGTAACTTTGCCCTTCAGAATCGCATTGCAGGCCATAGACCCGAAGCCTATTCCGCATGAGAATATTGCAAGAAAACTTGTTGCTACACTCTCATCAGTTCCGAGAATTAAACGCGAATATGTCGGGAACTGCGCAAGGAACGTTGCACCGACTAACCAGAACCATGAAATCGCAAGCATAGATCCGAATACCTTTCTCATCGGTATAATCTCACGGAACATTTTTATCGTGGGTCTGATAATCGCAAGTGATACTTTTCGTTCTGGGTCTATTGGTTTGGTCGGCGGAATGAACATACTGCTTAACCATCCGGCGGCGGCTATGATAACTGCAATTCCTCCAGTTAAATATATTCCGTTCTCGCGCAGAATAATTAATCCTCCCGTGATTGTTCCTGTGAGAATCGCAAGATATGTACCCATTTGAATTAGTCCGTTGCCTGCAATCAATTCTTCTTCGGGTAAATGCTGAGGGAGTATGCTGTATTTCGCCGGTGAAAAGAACGCTGACTGTGCACCCATGAGAAATAATACGGCCATGAGGAAATATAAATTGTTCAGGTAAAATCCAAGTGCCGCACCTGACATCACAACTATTTCTGCGAATTTCACCCAGCGCATTAAGTCAGAGCGGTCGTATTTGTCTGCTAAATCACTCGCAACAGGAGCAAAGATGAAAAACGGAAGTATGAACACACCTGCAGCGGCATTCACGAGAATACGCGAATCGAGTCCGGCTTCATCTCCGAGCCTGTATGTGATGAGCATCATTAACGCGCTCTTGAAGAAATTATCATTGAATGCCCCTAAGAATTGAGTCAGGAAGAGAGGCATAAATCTTCGTTTGAATAATAACGTAAACTGATTCGTTCCGGCCATGATTATAATTCCCTCTTCCATGTAATACTCTGCGGTGTATCCTCAAGAACAATTCCGTGTGATTTCAGCATATATTGAATGCCCCTAAAAACTGAGTCAGGAAGAGAGGCATAAACTTTTTCTTGAACAATAACGTAAACTGATTTATTGCTTTTCATGATTTATAATTCCCTCTTCCATTTTGTGCCCTGCGGTGTATCCTCAAGAACAATTCCGCGAGCTTTAAGCATATTCCTGATTTCATCCGAACGCGCAAAATTTTTCGCCTTTCTTGCCTCTGTACGTTCCTGAATCAATCTCTCAATCTCTGCTGCTTCTTCATCGTGTTCTTCTTCTGCGTCATCACTGCCGATTACACCCAGTATCGAATCGTATTCATTCAGAGCATTCTTTGAGAGTGTGAAAAACTCTTCGGGCAGAATTTCATTCTCTTTGAGCGTGGTGTTAATGAGATATACGACATCGAATAATATTCCCATAGCGGCGGCGGTGTTAAAGTCATCGTTCATTGCGTCAGAAAACTTTGAGTGTAAATCATCAAGTTCACTCTGAAATTTCTTCAGGTCAAACGATTCATTTTTGCCTGTTCGTGTCTTTGCGGCAAAATCCAAATCGCTCCGGCTGTTTCGTAATCTCATTACACCTGCGGCTGACTGTTCGAGTGCTTCAGGAGTGAAATTTACCGGGCTTCTGTAGTGCGCGCTTAACATGAAGAATCTCAATGCTAACGGCGGATACTTTTCGATTGCGGCTCTTGCGGTCAGGAAATTCCCAAGCGATTTTGACATCTTTTCGTTGTCGATGAGCAAGAATCCATTATGTAACCAGTAATTCACGAACGGCTTATCTGTTCCTGATGCGGCTTCACTCTGTGCTGCTTCATTCTCGTGATGAGGGAACATTAAATCTACTCCGCCCGAATGAATATCTATATTATCGCCGAGATATTTCGAGGACATTGCAGAGCATTTAATGTGCCATCCTGGTCTGCCTTTACCCCACGGACTTGGCCATGAAGGTTCGCCGGGTTTTTCTGCTTTCCAGAGTGCAAAGTCTAACGGGTCTTTTTTCTTTTCGCCGGGTTCAACTCTTGCGCCTGCTTCAAGGTCTTCGAGATTCTGCTTGCACAATGAGCCATATTTCGGCCAGCTCCGAATGTCGAAATACACATCACCGTCTGAGACATAAGCGTGTCCGTTCGCGATAATTCTCTCAATCGTGTGAATGATTTCGGGAATATGTTCCGTTGCTCGTGGTGAAAAGTCCGGCTTTCTGATTCCGAGTGCGTCTGCGTCTTTGTTGTATTCGGCTATGAATTTGTCGGCGAGTTCCTGAACCGTGATATGCTCCTTATGTGCCCTGTGAATCATTTTGTCGTCAATGTCCGTGAAATTCTGTACGAACGTTACCTGATAACCTTCATGCTCAAGCCAGCGTCTTAATACGTCAAATACGATAAATGGTCTTGAATTTCCGATGTGAAAATAATCGTATACAGTCGGACCGCAGGAATAAAATGTAACATGGCCTTCTTTAATTGGTTTGAAGAGTTCTTTTTTTCTGGTGAGGTCGTTGAATAGTGCGAGGCTCAAAAT
>JAFPWQ010000108.1 GCA_017394925.1 Synergistaceae bacterium | reverse complement strand
CCGGCACGCTTCCTTCAGGGCTGAAATTGTACAATACTACTTTTGATTCAGGCGGCAATGTAACAGAAAATGCGCGCATAGAAGGAAAATTGAATCTGAAAAACGCGAAAGACATCAAGAAGTACACGATAAATTTAACGGCTTCAAATGAGTACGGCACAGCGAAGTGTAAACTCATACTCGACATTGTGAACTCAACGGATGTTTCATCAGCTCCGATTCAAGAAGTGAAAGATGCACCTGATAATGAAGAGCCTGAAGACTTAGAGAGTATATTATCATCAGACATAGAAACGGAAGATAATATGCATGAGCTTCATGTGATTCGCGAGCGTGATATTTCTGACCTGAACGCATTCACACTCGGCCATGTCTCGAATGATGAATATGTGATTGCATGTGTCCTTCCTGAGCTTGAGGTGAAAGAGAACGGCATGTATGATTTCGATATTGTTCTGAGTGATGACATTGAAGCCGGCAAAAAATTATTCTGGTTCGCATTCCCGAAAGATAAAGAGAGTTCTGTTGATGATGAAATTGCAGAGTTCTATGATGAATCAGGAGCAGAGATTGAATGTGTCCCTGAGAGTCATAAATTCACTGTGGGTGTTTGGCTCAATGAAGGAGTAACATATGATCCGGTTATCGCAGTGAGACGCAAAGAGTAACATGCAAACAAAAAAGCCCCTCCCGAAAATGAGAGGGGTTTATGATTCACTTCTTACTCCTTACTTCAAGACTCCTAATGCCGCATGTGCCGCCGCAACCCTCGCTACCGGGACTCTGAACGGTGAGCAGCTCACATACGTTAAACCGACCTGATGACAGAACGCAATACTCGAAGGATTGCCGCCGTGTTCACCGCAAATTCCAATGGACATATCCGGGTTCACGCTTCTGCCCTTTTCGACCGCCATTTTCACAAGCTGACCAGGTCCATCACGATCTAATTCAGCAAACGGATTCTCTTTGAAGACTCCCTTGTCCACATACTGGAATAAGAATTTATTCTCTGCATCATCGCGTGAATATCCCAGTGTTGTCTGCGTGAGGTCATTCGTTCCGCATGAGAAGAACTGCGCGTACTCTGCAAGCTGGTCCGCAACGAGTGCTGCTCTCGGAAGTTCGATCATCGTTCCCACAAGATACTTGAAGTTTATGCCCGTAGCTTTCATTACGTCTGCGGCTATTCTGTCTGCCATTTCACGGAAGAATTTCATCTCTGCCTTTGTTCCCACGATTGGAATCATCACTTCGGGTTTGACGGTTACATTCTGCTTTGTGAGTTCAACGACAGCCTCAAAGATTGCGCTCATCTGCATCTCGTAAATCTCAGGATAAATCATTCCGAGTCTGCATCCCCTGAAACCTAACATCGGGTTATTCTCATGAAGCTGATGAATCTTTTCGAGAACATTGTTGAGCTTCTTCGCTTCTTCAGGCGTTGCAGTCTTCAATGCCTCAAGCACATTCGGTTCTTTCGGAAGGAATTCATGCAGAGGCGGATCAAGTAATCTTATGATGACCGGCAGACCGTCCATTGCCTTGAAGATTCCGATAAAGTCTTCTTTCTGCATGACCTTCAATTTTGCGAGTGCTTCCTTGCGCGCTTCTTTTCCTGCATCGCCGGCTTCACCGAGTGCAACAATAAGACTCTGCATTACCGGTAATCTGTCTACGCCCATGAACATGTGTTCCGTTCTGCAAAGTCCTACACCTTTAGCTCCGAATTCGCGCGCACGTTTCGCATCTTCGGGTGTATCTGCGTTAGTCCAGACCTGTAATTTTGCGTTCTCATCTGCCCATGCAAGTATCTTCTTAAAGTCCTCGCTGAATGACGCATCAACCATTTTTGCTTCACCGGCTAATAACTGTCCTGTCGTGCCGTCAACCGTAACCCAGTCGCCCTTCTTGAAGACTCTATCGCCGACCGTCAATGTCTCCTTGTCGAGATCAATCACTGCTGACTCACATCCGCAGACTGCAGGCTTGCCCATTCCACGAGCTACAACTGCCGCGTGTGATGTCATTCCGCCTCTTGATGTTACGACTCCCTGAGACGCGAATAACCCGTGAATGTCATCGGGGCTTGTCTCTGGTCTCGCGAGTATCGTAGGTTTGCCCTGACGCGACCATTCTTCAGCTTCGTTTGCAGAGAACACTAACATTCCTGCTCCTGCTCCGGGTGATGCTGGAAGTCCTTTCACTATTACGTCCTGTTTTACTGACTTGTCGACCTGCTTGTGTAAAAGCATTTCAACCTGGTCATGCGATACACGCGTTACTGCTGTCTTCGTGTCGATTAATCCCTCGTTCACCATATCAACCGCTACTTTAACGGCTGCTGCGGCTGTCCTCTTTCCGTCTCTGGTCTGAAGAATGAATAACTTTCCGTGCTCAATCGTAAACTCTACATCCTGCATGTTTCTATATGTCTTCTCAAGATTGCTTGTTATATTGCAGAGTTCCTTGTAGATCTCCGGCATCTTCTCTTCAAGTTCGGCAATGGGCATAGGCGTTCTGATTCCTGCAACGACATCTTCACCCTGTGCGTTGATTAAGAACTCGCCGTATAATTTATTCTCGCCTGTCGAAGGATTACGCGTGAAGCATACGCCCGTTCCGCAGTC
Organism: Synergistaceae bacterium; assembly: GCA_017394925.1. Lineage (GTDB taxonomy): Bacteria > Synergistota > Synergistia > Synergistales > Aminobacteriaceae > JAFUXM01. The sequence continues at coordinate 13,531 of JAFPWQ010000108.1, read as the reverse complement.
ATCGCCGAGATTACCGAATGCCATTGTGATAACGTTTACTGCAGTTCCGAGTGAGTCATCAATCTTGTTTATCTTCCTGTACGTTACTGCTCTGGGAATATTCCAGCTCTTGAAGACTGCCTCAATTGCGCGGCGTAACTGCACCCATGGGTCTGAAGGGAAATCATTTCCTGTTGCATTCTTATAGATTGCTTTGTATTCGACAATCAGCTTTTCGAGATTCTCCGCGTGAATCTTATAGTCCTGCTTTGCGTCTGTGATCCCTTCTGCTGCTCTTGCACGTGCCAGTGCTGCCTCGAAGAGATCAAAATCAACTTCATCGACCACGCTTGAGAACATCTGAATGAACCTTCTGTATGAATCAAACGCAAATCTCTTATTGCCCGATGATTCTGCAAGACCTTTCACTGTCTCGTCATTCAGTCCGAGATTCAGAATCGTCTCCATCATGCCGGGCATTGATATAGGAGCACCAGAACGAACTGATACTAACAGAGGATTCTTTGCATCGTTGAATCCTTTTCCTGTTTCCTTTTCGAGCTGGGCTACTGACGCTTTCACATCGCCCCACACTTTATCCATTATGCTGGGGTCTTTCATGTACTCACGGCATACTTCGGTCGTGAGAATGAATCCTGGAGGAACGGGTAAACCTGACTGTGCCATTGTGCAGAGGTTCGCACCCTTGCCGCCTAAGAGTAAACGCTTTGAGCCGTCGCCGTCTTTGAGTGAATACACATAACGTTCTGAGGGCATAATTAAATCACTCCCTGAAATAAAATTTTGGTGTTGAAGAAGAAAAAGTTACTTCTGAGAGTGATTATAAAAAATTTCGTGATAAAAATATTCGGTTGTTTGCGTAAATTTATGCTAGTTCATATTCGCACTTCTTAAAGCTGCTTTATCTCCTGGATCTTAACTGAGTTAATATTTGACTGCCTGATATTTTCACTGCCTTTTGCGCACTGAGACGTGAAATACACTGCTGTACAAGTTTTAAGTGCCATACAGGACGCTGAAGATAAGATATTTTTTTGCCGTCCGGGTCAGCTATCATTTTTGTTGCCAGCATTGTCTGCGGATCAGGATTATATGAATAAAACAGAATGTCATAAAATGATCGCGGAAAATCTTCTATGTAAGCATCTATTCCCCGCGTCAGGAATGTCATGGGCTGAGACTGTTTATTTCTCTGAAACTGATAATTCTTCGGGACAAATCTTGTCTTTCGTGTGTTATACATATCAAGATAAAGAATATCCCACTCTAAACCGCTTTGTGAAACAATCTCAAAGACATCGATAGTATTTATGCTGCCAAGCCTGTGAAAAAATACTTTCTCGCCCGAACTTGTAAGCAGCCGTGAAAGATATGTTATCTCACCGACTACTCCGTTGACCGGAACAGGATTCGTAATGTCGTGTCCGAATTCACCATAAGCGTTTGGAACAACATCAACATTTCCGCCTTTCTTCATTAAATTCCAGACTTGCAGATATGTCCGATCATATTTTGCAAGTTCAAGCAGCTGTTCATTCTGCATATCATCATCATTGCTGAAGCGGCCAATATCATTATACATATCTTCAATAGAGCGTTCTTTTTTACCGCTTGAAAACCAGCTGAAAAATGACATATAAATTTCCTCCCGCTTTATTTAAAAAGTAAATCTATGTGTTTTTCATGCGTCAATAATTTATCCTGCTTGCAGAAAAATTTTTTTCATGATAATATTTCCCCCGCAATAAATCAATGGCCTCATCGACTAGCGGTCCAGGTCGTAGCCCTCTCAAGGCTAAAACACGGGTTCGAGTCCCGTTGAGGCTACCAGAACTAGAATATAAGAAGCTTCCGTAAATTAATGCGGAGGCTTTTTTTATGGCCGCGATGATTTATAATTAGGCACTAAGAGCGGTTCTTAAGGACGGAATGAAAACAGAATGAGTGAAAAGACATCGGAAGAAAAATTGCGGGAAGAACTTAAAGGAAATTCATTTACTGGAGAGAGTTCGCATTCATCATCTGAAGACCGGGAAAAATCTTCATCTTCAAGGCTCAGAAGAGTGCGCCGCCGTATTTCATCAGGGACGGATAAAAGCATAGGCCAGCGGGTTGATTCGTTCATGGATGAATTCGAGAAGAAAATCGAAGAGAGTCTTGCGGGCGGAAATGCAAAGGCTCAATCGTCATCACCTTTATCATCTTCATCACGGCAGGATAAGCCACGTGTGAGCAGAAAAGCACAGACGGATAAGCCAGAAGTCAAAGAAGAAAGAACGAAGCTAAATGCACCCGTGAATCTTCCGCATGATACGAAGCCGGAAATACAGAATGCAATTGTCCATGATACTCACGAAAGAGAAAAAGAAAAAACAGAAGAAAGTTCATATAATGAAATTGAAAGCGTGAATTCACATGAAGAGCATAAAGATACAGAACAGCCTTCGACGGTTAATATTGCTGCTGATGATGAGCCGCAAGTCATTAATGATGATGCTGAGAAGTTAGCAGAACATGAAGATATTTTGCAGGCTGAAAATGTGAATGATATGACGCAGGCAGTTAATGATGCTGAACATGAAGAGCCTGTGCAGAACGATAATGTAAAAGAAATTCCGAAGGTTATTCATGAGGCAGAACATGAAACTGAACCAGAAGAAATTTTACCCGCTGAAAGTGTAGATGAAATTCCGCAGATAATTCCTGAAGCGGAGTCTGCAGTTAATCAGACTGAAAATGTCCATGAAGATTTGAGCGTTGAAGATGAACCAGAACCCGAAGAAACAGAATCAACAGAACACAAAGATGAACTTCCTGATATACCATTAATCGATTCGGAACTCTCAGATGAAGATAACGATGAACTGCCTGACATACCCGTAATAAGTGCCGATGAAGTTGAAGACCCTGATACTGAAGAAGAACTTGAAGAGTTTGAAGACATTCCCGTTATTGACGCAGAAACAGAATCACAAGAACTTGAATCAGAATCAGAATCAGAACCAGAAGAATATGATTCAGACATGGCCATAGCAGATAGTGAAGATAGCGAAGATAGCGAAGATAATGAAGAAGTGAATGAAGAAACGCATGAAGAATTTTCGCCGTCAGCTGATATTATCGTGAATGTTGATTCGGATTTGCCGCAGATAATTGACGAGCCTGAGCCTGAACCTGAACCAGACCCCGAAGCCGAAGCCGTTCCCGTTTCCGTAACGATGCCGGAGACCACAAAGACAGCCGAAGACAAACTCATGGCCGATATTGCCGAAGCTATGACCGGGAATCCCCTGACGCTTGAATCAAAAGAATCTCCCGAACCTTACAGACTGCCCGAAAATTTTTACACATCACAGAATGCAGATAATAACTCTGAACAGTCAGCAGAAGACAAACTCAAGGCTAATATCGCTCAGGCCATGTCAGAGTCTCCTTTGGGAATTGCACAGCAGCAGGCAATGCAGGACCTCGAAAAAGATTTGAATCCATTCGATGATATTTCTTCACTCTCTGAACTCGCCGAAAGAACTTCACCGCGCATAACTGAATCAGAATCTGAATCTGAAAGTGAAAATGAACAGGAAGAAGATAATAACGATAAAGACGAAGCATTTTTGCCTGACTTCACAGATGAATTGCATGACGTTACAGCTGACCCCGAAGAGATTCATGACATTCCTGATTCTGAACCTGAAAATGAATCTGAAAGTGAAGACGATGATTCTTCACCGTTTGATGTTGATATTAATGCAGACGATGAGCCTGAAGAACCAGAAATTAATCTCAATGAGCTGCCTTTGAGTGATGATGTGAATGATGATATTCCTGATGAAGAGCCCCTTGTCGAATCTGACGCAGAACTCGAAGTTGAAGATGTACCCCTTCCAGATTCAGAACCAGAACCAGAACCAGAATCAGAGCCTATGACGGCACAGCAGAGACTCGAACAGGAAATAGCACAGTTCACACAGGATGCACCCGAAGAAAGCGTTAATGATAATGATAACGATACACAGCATGAGGAGGTTGTACCAGAAAATAAAATGCCTGAAAATTTATTAGACGAAAACGAACACGAACATCAAGCAGATGACGAAATCGGAGATGACTGGGATATAAACTCTCTTGGAATTCTCAGCGAAGCAACATCTATTCCTGATGAAGAACCAGAACCAGAACTAGAACCAGAACTTGAGCCGTCATTCATGACCGAGACCGAAGAAACTCACAAGGAGAAGACAATGGGAATACGCGAGAAATTAGCAGCAAGGAAAAACGGAACATCACAAAAAGATTCATCTTCATCTTCAGCAGCAGCTAAAAAAACTTCATCTTCACATTCAGGAGGGGGATTATTACTTCCGTTGTTATTATTCCTGCTCTTAATCGTGGGAGGTCTTACTTTATGGCAGTTATTCACTCTTCCCGATAAACTTGCTTCGGTTATTGCGATGAATTCATCAGGAGGAGTATTTGATTCAGTTTCAGGAATTGAGAGCAAACCGTCATATGATTATGCGATTGATTTCATTATTGACCAGAACATAGCCGAAAGAATGTCGCAGAGAGGCAGAGACGGCTGGCAGGTTGTCGGCTCAAGACGCACTCAGGACACTACAAGCGGACAGTACGGTTACGAGATAATATTTATGCGAAGGATTTCGGGAAGGTGATTTATTCAGCATGTCGATATTCTCAAAATTACGCGAAAGTTTAAAGGGAGTTCGTGAAAAATGGAGTTCAGGGATCGCGAAATTATTCTCAGGGAAAAAAATAGATCCGAATTTCTGGGATGAGCTTGAAGAAAAATTAATCACTGGTGATGCTGGTCTTGATTTTACCGAAGAGATAATAGACTTCCTTAAGAAAGAAGCAAAAGCAAAAAGCATAACGGATTCGTCAGAGTTAAAGAAAATTTTTGTCGCAAAGATTGCAGGCGAATTAAATTCAGTTAGCGGCATGGGAAAAAGTTTCAATCTCTCAAAGACTCCTCTGGTCTTACTCATGGCAGGCGTAAACGGAAGCGGAAAAACAACATCAGCCGGAAAACTTGCGATGATGTTCAAGCGTCAGGGCAAAAAGGTAATCATGGCCGCATCTGACACATTCAGGGCAGCAGCAGTTGAGCAGTTAAAGATCTGGGGTGAACGTTCAGATGTTCGTGTCATTGCACAGGGACAGGGAAGTGATCCGGCCGCAGTTGCATTTGACGCATGGAAGGCAGCAGAGAGTTCACATTCTGACGTTCTGATTGTCGACACAGCCGGAAGACTTCATGACAAGCATAATCTCATGGAAGAACTCAGAAAGATTCACCGGGTCTTACTGCGTGGGGCAGGCGAAGAAAGACTCGAAACTGTTCTTGTGGTTGATGCTGTACTCGGTCAGAATTCAGTTGCTCAGGCTGAAACGTTCAACAAAATTATTCCGGTAAACTCGATTATACTAACGAAATACGATAACACATCAAAAGGCGGAGTAGTAATCTCAATCGCAAGAAGTCTTAATGTTCCTGTGCGTTACATCGGACTTGGTGAAGGCCCTGACGACCTGAATAATTTTGACGCAGAAGAATTTGCAGAGGCTCTTATGGGTTCTGAAGATGAATGAGCAGAGACTATAATTTATCGTCATTAACTCCTGATTCAACACTCTTATATTTCCTTCGTACACTCTTCGGGTCTGCTGCTGAATACGCCGTGTATATCCCTGATTCAGGAGATGTTATTGTTCTCAACAAAGGGCAGTTAGTATTTCTCGTTGAAAGAGGATGTGCCGATGCAATGATAAAAACTCTTCCGCAATTGGCATCACGTAATATCATTCGTCCAGTTAACCCCGAAGAAATAGAATATCCCGAAGAGATCCGCGCGCTTTATGTTGAGACTACCGGCTCATTCATCAGTTCGCTTGAGATTGCATTATATCCCGATGAACCGCAATATCCCGAATGGTGGAATGCTCCAGTTCCCTTTGCTTTGAGTTCACGCGGAGTACTGAGACTTAATGACATGGCCGTAAAAATGTTCGGGAATGGTCTTGAACGTATGAACGCAAAAGAATTACCAGAACGCGATGAATTTATCGTGAGGCTTGACGGTCTTAACGGAACGAGATTTATTGCATTCAGGAAATTAAAGCCGGGAATATTCACGATTGATGACTGCACTGATGACTTGAATGACGCACAAGATATAACATGGTGGGCAGCAGTGGGTCAGACATGGGTTAAAGAAATTGAATCGCAGGGAGGAAAATGGGAACGTCTGAATAATCCCCCCGAAGGAAAATCAAAATCATTCAGAGCATGTGAGTGGCAGGGTCAGCTTCAAGGCTACCTGAATATAAATATGCCCAGAAAAAAGAAAACAGCCGTTAAGAAAATTGAATCACCAGCACCAGATCCAGAAATAGAATTAGAACCAGAAATTAAACATGAAGACATTCAGCCCGAAGAAGTCATGACCAGAAGACCAGATGATGTTGTAAGCAGCATAGGACCTCAGGCAATGGCACTCTTAGCGGCTGGTCAGTCAAGAGAGAATATATAATCATGAGCATAAACGTAAAACGCATAACAGGGATTCTATTCCCGACTGATAATTTAGATTTGCTTCACTGGAGCATAGATGAGCTTTCAAAATTATGGGGCAGTCCTGAAATTTTGAGTGAGCCTGTACGTTTCGACAAGACAGATTATTATCATGAAATTCACCCGGATTTATCGCGCGCCTTTGCATGTTTTTCCGGACTCGTGAATGCATCAGGTCTTGCGGACTGGAAACACGAATCGATTCACATTGAGGCCATGAGCAGACAGCCAATAAGAGCCGTTAATATCGATCCGGGATATGTTGACGGTGCAAGACTGATTCTCGCGTCAACGAAGGATCATGCACACAGAATATATTTGCGTGATGGGATCTATGCAGAAGTAACGATGAGATTCAGATTCAAACAATGGCAGAGTTTCGATTATACGTTTCCTGATTTCGCAAGCGGAGTCTATGATGAATTTCTTTCACGCGTCCGCAAACTTTGGCTTATGGAGGTTAAACATGAACCGTAAAATATTTTTCGCACTTTTCATCACGTTATTATTATTCCCCTCACACATTCACGCACTTGAACTTCCCGATAAGATTCACGAATGGCATTCAGTCAGTGAACATGTCATGAATCTAATCGCGACGGCAGGCAATAAAGATTTAGGGAAATGCACATATAAGAATTATGAGCGCGAATCTCCCAGAAGATATTTGCAGGTGATATTAACAGAAGGAAGCGGCACAGGAAGTTTATATGTCCCCGAACGTGTGAATGATTCAAAGGGCGTTATGTCGTCGCCTTCAGGGTATGAAATTGTGAATGTGTCAGGTCATAATGCAATAATCGAACATCATGAGTATATGCCCTCAGCACTTGCAGTAAACGTAAGCAAAGATATAATTCTTACGCTTGAGTCGGGTTCAATGGATGACAATGAAATGATTGAACTTGCAGACGAAATTGTGAAAAATTTTTACAGAAGGTGAATAAATATATCATGGAACATTACAAGATTGGACTTATGCCCGGCCCCGTAAGCATACCTGAAGAGTTCAGACTTGCATGGGATAATGATTACGGAAGCGCAGATACAGAAGACGAATTTTATTTGCTGTATCGTGAAAATCAAAAACTGATTCAGAATATCCTTCACACTAAGAATGATATAGTCATTAATCTCGGTGAAGGAATGTTAGCTCTATGGGCCGCACTGAAATGCACACTCTTACCCGGCGATAAAATGCTCGCAGTTTCATCGGGATTATTCAGCGAGGGATTTGCAGACATGGCCATGTCCATAGGAGCAGAGGCTGAAATATGCGCATTCCCTTATGACAGTGTACCCACGCCTCAGAAAGTCATTAATCACATTAAGAGCTGCAAACCAAAAATAGTAACTGCTGTTCACTGTGAGACACCCTCAGGAACACTCACGAATTGTCTTGCTGAAATCGGAAATGCTGCCCGTAATGCAGGCGCGTTATTCATTGTTGATTTTGTTTCCAGTGCAGGAGGAGTTCCTCTTGATGTTGACGCGTGCAAAATTGATATTGGCCTCTGGGGAAGTCAGAAAGTATTATCGATTACGCCGGAGTTCGCAATCTCGTCAATTTCACCAGGAGCATGGGAAGTTATCGAACGCGTGAATTATGCAGGTTATGATGCATATCTGCCATGGCGGAAAGTCCCGGAAGAAAAAGCATTGCCCTATACCCATGACTGGCACGGAATGAACGCATTGAATCTTTCACTGAGTGCTTTACTGCGTGAAGGGGTCGAGGCATCATGCAAACGTCATGAAGAGGCCGCGAAATTATGCAGGTCAATGGGCAAAGAAATGGGATTAAAATTATTTCCCAAGATTGAAACGTTTTGCTCTCCAACGGTAACTACATTTTATGTCCCGGAAAAATACCGCTGGCATGAATTCGATGCAAAGCTCAGAGAACACGGTCTTGTTGTCGGGGGCAATTATGGCAGTCTTGCAGATCACACTTTCAGGATCGGACATATGGGTTCACAGGCAAATGTTAATCTCGTTCGTGAAGGCATGAATATAATCCGCGAAGTGTTATAGCATTTTGTGAATCTAAAAATTTTTTGCGGGCACTCAAATTAAATGGGTGTCCGTTTTTTTATTCACTGGTAATATAATTAACTCGTATCTCTCAATATTTCATAAGGAGACAGAATTTTTTTATGTGCCATTCTCTTAATGATGAACGACAGAAATTTATTGATACCATTAAACAGTTAGGCAATAATGCAATTCTTTTGCTGATTCATAAAGACGGTAACACTGAAGCTCTTTTTATTTCTCAGGATTACGCAGCAATGATGGAAGATACCCCCGAAAATTTAATGCATTCGGACTTCAGAGCATCAATATATCCCGAAGATATTTCACTCGCTGAATACATGCTCACGAATCATGAATCACAGGACAAATCCCACAAAATAAGAATAAGAAACGTAACATCAAAGAATAATATCAAATGGTGTGATGTTCACTTCGCATTCGTAAATTTAAACGGAGAAGATTATATTTACATCACGTACTCGGATATAACGCTGTTCAAGAGTTACGAAGAGAAAATGCGAACGAGTTATGATTCAATCGGTCAGAATTTCTATCATCAGGATAAATTCACGCTTGGAATGTTCAGAGCAGATTTAACGCTTGATATTCTTGAAGAAGTCCGCGGGCGTGATACGTTCTCAACGGACAAGGCACAGAATGTATATTCAGATTTGCTGAAACTGAGAGCAAAGCACTATATTAATTTCACGGAACGCAGAAAATTCCTTGAGACCTTCAGCGTAGATTCACTTCTGGATGCATATATCAAAGGCAAAATCGGAACTCGTCAGGTGCTTTTATCCAGACGCGAGAACGGAAGCATATGTTACGTTGAACTCTCAGCAATGATGACCCGTAACCCTCTTAACGGTCATGTAATAGCATTCATAACAGAAAGAGAATGCAACAACTCGAAAGTGTATCAGACAATAGTAGATAAAATTCTTGTGCGTCAGTTTGAGATGATCGCGTACATGGCCATAGGAAAATATCATGTTACAGTGAGTGATGATTTGCCCGAAGGAAGCATTTTGCCCAAGAACATGCATGACACGTTCAACTCATACATTCATGACGAGATTGTACCCATACTTCATGGTACAGATGAGCAGAAAAATTCAATGGCACATTCCCTTGCACCTGATGCGATTGCTTTCGGGACTCAGAGAAATGCACTTTACGAAGTGAATATAGTATGCGGCATTGAGGGAAAAATTTTCTATAAGCAGTTTAATTTTTACGCCGTTAATCCGGGATTCTATATTATTCTTGTGTCTGATACTACGAGACTTCACAAAGAGCAGCAGGAACGAAGCGAACAGTTAGAAGAGGCACTTGAACTCGCGAAGGCAGCAATGCAGCAGGCAAGACGCGCAAATTCTGCAAAAAGTGAATTCCTCGCTAACATGTCCCATGAGATCCGCACACCCATTAATGCAGTTCTGGGTATGAACGAAATGATTATCCGTGAGAGCAGTAATAACAGAATCACGACCTATGCGCGCAACGTTGAGAGTGCCGGAAAGAATTTATTATCTATCATCAATGACATACTTGATTTCTCGAAAATAGAAGCCGGAAAAATGGAAATAGCCGAGAGTGATTACAAGTTAAGTTCTGTCCTGAATGACGTAACTAACATGATAGTCTTCAAGGCAAGGCAGAAAGATCTGCAGTTCAACGTCAAAGTAGACGAGGCATTACCTGATGTGCTTTACGGTGATGAAGTCAGAGTCAGGCAGGTAGTAACTAATGTTCTGAACAATGCAGTGAAATATACTCACGAAGGCAGTGTATCACTCAGCGTGAACGGAGAGCGAATTACAGATGAAAACGGCCGTGAAAATATAAATCTTGTGTTCAGGATTCAGGATACAGGCATAGGCATCAAAGAAGAGGACATCGGGAAACTCTTCAAGAAATTTGAACGCATTGATTTAGTCCAGAATAATACGGTTGAGGGTACTGGTCTGGGACTCTCGATAACGCATAATTTACTGGAACTCATGAACGGAAAAATCGAAGTTGAAAGCGAATACGGCAAGGGCTCAGTATTCACGATATACCTTCCGCAGAGAATCGTATCATCTGAACCGATCGGAAATTTCCACGATAAATTTGAACGCTATGTGCATACCATGAAAGCATATCAGGAATCATTCAGAGCACCTGACGCGCATATACTCGTTGTTGATGATACAGATATGAATCTCACAGTCATTGAAGGCTTATTGAGTAAAACGGACATTAATCTTGATACGGCCTCAGGAGGAGCGGAGGCACTTAATCTCACGAGGGAAAAGAAATATGATTTAATTCTCATGGATCAGCGAATGCCCATAATGGACGGAACAGAGACAATGAAGCGTATTCGTGAACAGTCAGACGGAATGAATATCGATACGCCGGTTATATGTCTGACGGCTGATGCTGTGAGCGGTGCAAGGAATAAATATATTGCAGAAGGATTTACGGATTATTTATCGAAGCCCGTTGAAAGTTCAACACTTGAGGCCGCACTGATAAAATATCTGCCTTCGGAAAAAATTATCGTTACGGAAGAGCCGCATGAAAAATCAGAATCCCAGAACGAAGAAGAATCACATAATAAGACTGAGCTTGAAGAATTCTATTCACGCACTGAGGGCTTAAGCTATGAGAGTGCAATACGAAGCTGTTCAACTGAGGCAATATTAGCTAAAACACTTCAGCAGTTCTATAACTCGATTCAGAATAACGCGAATGCTATCGAAAAATTTCTGAGTGAAAATGACATTAAGAATTACACGATAAAAGTACATGCATTAAAGAGTTCGGCAAGATTAATCGGTGCAGATGAATTATCGAGTCAGGCGGCATATCTTGAGGACTGCGGAAATAATAACGATACTGACAGCATAAGAGACTTAACGCCTGAACTCCTCATGAATTACAGAATATATTATGAGAGATTATCACCGTTGTACAAGCAGAATGAAGACGCAGAGATCATAACGTCCGATAAATTACACGAGGCATATGAAGCGATAAAGGAATTTGCATCGATGTTCGACAGTGATTCGATTGACGGAATAATAGCTATGCTGAGAGAGTACAGAATACCCGAAAATGAATCAGAACGCTTTAATATAATCTCACAGTGTGCGGACGGTGCAGACTGGGGCGGATTAGAAGAGGCGTTAAAAGATATATAGACTACATACACAACAGGACAGGAGAGATTAAGACAGGCCATGAAAGAGAAAATATTATACGTAAGCGACAGGCCGAGTATGGGAGCGGATATGCTCATGAAGAATCTTGAAGGGACGTTTGAAGTATTGCGGGTACGTTCTGGTGATGAAGTAAAACATGTTCCCGGAATAGTGTTAGTGAATCTTGCAGGTCTTGAGAGTTCAGAGAGAATAAATGCATTCACGAAGTCAAAAGTTTTTGTGTTAGGCAGTCAGACAGAAATAGATTCATGCGGCATAAAGAATGCGGAGAGTTTTGCGAAGCCGTTTAACGTGAATGAGATCCGCGAAAAGTTATCGGGTCTTTCATCGGGCAAAACTGAATCGCAAAGAACTTTACTGCTTGTTGATGATGACGCTGTAATGATTCGGACACTCAGAGAGGGATTAAGCACGAGCTATAAAGTATTGCCGGCGAATTCGGGAGCTAATGCATTAAAGATTCTTGAGAGGGCAAAACCTGATTTGATTCTTCTGGACTATGAGATGCCCGAAATGAACGGTACGCAGGTATTTGATGTTCTGAGGGGCAATCCTGATACGATGAATATACCAGTGATGTTTCTGACAGCAAAGAATGATTCGAAAGTCATAGCACAGATTGAGGCATTAAAACCTGAGGGTCATATGGTGAAGACGCTTCCGTTGAGGGAGATAAAAGAGATAATCCAGAAATTTTTCGACGGTGTAATATAATATCTTAATCACAATCATAATCATTAATATTCAAAAGGGAAGGTGTTTCTTATGGGGGTACGTAAACCCGAAGACACAAGGAGCTTCGCATTATGTGCACACGGCGGAGCAGGCAAGACATCATTAGCTGAGGCCATGCTCTTCGACAACGGAAATATCACGCGAATGGGCAATGTTCAGAACGGAAATACAGTCAGCGATTTCCAATCCGAAGAACAGAAGCGCAATATCTCAATCAGCACATCACTTATCACCCTTGAACGCAACGGAAAAACTTTTTACGTTCTTGATGCACCAGGCTATGCAGACTTCACCGGCGAAATGAGCGCGGCAATCAGAGTTGCAGACACGGCAGTTATACTCGTTAGTTCAGTCGGAGGAATCGAAGTACAGACATCAAGAGCATGGGAATATGCCGGACATCATAATGCACCTGCGGCATTCGTTATCTCGAAGATGGACAGAGAGAACGCAGACTTTGCGAAAGTTCTTGACGACATAAAGAGTCAGTTCTCACAGAATGCACTTCCTGTTATGCTTCCAATCGGATCAGCTGAAAAATTCACGGGTGTAGTTGACGTTCTCAAAGGCAGAGCATACACGTACAAGCCTGACGGAAGCGGCAAGTTCACAGAGGGCGATATACCTGCGGACATGGCCGGAGATGCTGAGAGTGCAAAAGAGGCACTTGTTGAAGCGGCAGTTGAAATGGATGACGAACTCATGGAAAAATATCTTGAGGGCGAATCAATTTCGGATTCAGATTTATCACGCACACTCAAGAAAGCAATTGCATCAAAACGAATCATGCCCGTTTTCGCGTTATCATCAACAACAAATATAGGCGTTGTTCAGTTCATGGACTTCATAGCCGAATATTTCCCGTCTCCTGTGGACATCGGCGCGGTTGAAGGCGTTGAACCAAAAGTTGATGCTCCGTTCAGTGCTTTATGCTTCAAGGTCATGGCGGATG